>NZ_FODY01000005.1:15092-207844 GCF_900110485.1 Propionispora vibrioides
TTACCGGAGCTACCGGAGTGACTGGTGCTACCGGTGATCCGGGCGCCACTGGCATTACCGGAGCCACGGGGGTTACCGGAGCTACCGGTGATCCGGGCGCTATTGGAGCGACAGGCGCTACAGGCGTTACCGGGGTGACTGGTGCTACAGGCGTTACTGGAGAAGTCGTTTTGGCTTTTGGATCTTTAAGAGGGAGTAGTGTAGAGACACCAGGGGCAACACTCACATCCGTACCATTTAACGTGGTTGGACCTTTATCAGATACTATCACAGTTAGTCTGTCAGGCAATGAATTAGTGGTAGGAGAAAGTGGAATTTATCAAATAACGGTATCTATTAATGCGGAAGCCACTACTGATCCAGATCCAGATCCAGATCAACCCTATCTAAATGCTATTATTACTGTCAATGGTACACCGCTTTTTGGTGATACTACTACTTTCTTTAAGATATCTAATAGAAGTAGTTCAACGTTTGTCGCTCAGGCCTCCTTAACAGCAGGAGACGAAGTAGGCGCAAGTATTAGTACGGATTTTCCTATTTTAGGTTATATGAATCGCTCTTTAACTATCATTCAATTAAGTAATTAAATAATTTTCAATGTTAATGAGGAAAAACTAAAATAAAATCGTTAAGTATATTGTCAATTATGAGATCCCGGCGCGGTTATTGACGTCTTTCTTGCTTTGTCATTTCTCCGAAACTATGAGTATAAATGAGATTAATATGAATATTAATTGGTTTCGTGGGAGACAGTTAAGTTACTCTCAATATAGAGATTTTGGATAAGATATATTCGCTTTAAGGAGCTTACCGAAAACCATCAAACGGGGAAATAAAAAAGGCATAGGTTCTGGACTATGATTAGTCCGTGAACCTATGCCTTTTTCATGCTGACACATTTGGGGAGATTGAATTAAATTAAACCCTGACCGCTTTATATAGACAATAGTATGGTGTCGTGTACATATCAGCTAAGAAATTATTTAGATATAATACAATATCTTTATTGATTATCCTCTGCCGAAAGATTTTTCCCCAGTTTACCGATCGCTCTCTTTTCAATTCTTGACACGTAAGACCGGGATATCCCTAACAATTTGGCAATGTCACGTTGTGTTTTCCGGCTGCCGTCCGGCATGCCGAAACGCATCTGCAGCACCCACTTCTCCCTGGTACTCAGACGGTTGATCTGCTTGCTAAGCCGTTCCTGTTCGCACTGGTTTTCCACAGCTTCCCCCACTACATCGGGCGCCGTCCCCAACACGTCGATCAGCGTTATCTCATTCCCCTCTTTATCCACTCCGATCGGATCGTACAGGCTGACCTCGGACCGTACCCGACGCGTACTCCGCAGATGCATCAGGATTTCATTTTCAATGCACCGGGCCGCGTAGGTGGCCAGCCTGATTTTCTTAGCGGGATCAAAGGTATTGATGGCCTTGATCAGGCCAATGGTTCCGATGGATATCAAGTCGTCCACGTCTTCACCGGTATTGTCAAATTTCTTTACAATATGCGCGACCAGGCGCAGATTGTGTTCAATCAACACACCCTTGGCCTTTTCATCACCGGCTTTGAGCTTCTCCAAATACAGTTGTTCATCTTTCTCGGAAAGAGGCAAAGGAAACGTATTGTTCGTTATGTAGGAAACCAACAATGCAATTCCCTGAACCACTGCTGTAGCAAAAATAGCTAAAACAGACAACAAACCGATCCCCCCCGTCAAATCTGTCTATTCATTCTATGGAGAGAACACGGGGTTTGTGCCTGTCAGCGGTTTACATCTTTTTGGTAAATTCAGGGCGTTTTTTCAAACTATCCGAAACAGCCCCTGATAGCACTTTTTATGCCATATTTCGTTAAATCTTTGAAATAGGGGCTACTATTCCTGTAAAAGTTTATTGATTTAATGAGCCTGCAGGCCTGGCGAGAGATTTTTTCGGCTGGCACGGAAGTAAAATTAGAGGATCGTTGGGCTATTCTAAGATTTTGCTAACGCAGCCAGACAGAGAAAGTTCCGCCAGAATGCACAGTGTGAATAAATTGGTGTTTTCTTGACTCGCCTGGCGCAAAAATTACGCGCCACGGATCATTCTGTCAGTTTAAAAACACGCCCTAGCCGTCTCACCAAAACAAAGAAATATTTGAGTTCTCCCCGGCTTTAGGCTATACTTCTCTATAGAATAGGATGGTGAAAGACAATGACCGAATATATTGGCGATATAGGCATTATTTTTCTTATTGTTTTAATCGGAATCTACATGCTCTGGGACCAGATCTTCCCCGATTAAAGCCTTGTCGGCCGGCAAAGTTCCGGCTATATTATATAGTGCCGCCTGCAGGGCAACGCTGATCACTTTGCTGATTTTCATAACCAACGATAGGGACGTGCTCTGTAAGCTGACTGCACCAATAATCCCCTCACTGTTTACCACACCGGCAAGTGAAATATGGCCAATACAGGGCAGTCGTTTACCAACGGCACTACCGGCTTGGATGCCGCCTTCCCATACCTCGATATTCCCCACTTCCGCTGCGGTTCCCAGGCAGGCATCCACGGCGACAATGACCGGATCGTCATATTGCCGGTATATCTCTTGAATCGCATCCTGCAAATTACCGGCATGCACCGGATTGTCCATCGTGCCGAAAATAGGATACCCTGTAGTTTCTTCCAGAAATGTACCGGTTAAAGGACCTAGCACGTCACCGGTGTAACGGTCCGACCCAATACATAATACGACAACCGGCCTGACGGTGAACGTAAACTGCCGCCGCAGCAACCCGATCACCTGCCGCCGGATCTTTTCCGGCGCTTCTGCATCATATAAATTAGCAATCAGTTTATTTCCGTTATGTTGCATTTTTCTTTTCTCCTTAATAATAACGTCATACTAATTTATATGTCACCTTAGCGGCTAATATATCTTAAAACAGCAGACTTAAGCCAAACGACAGCGGTATTTTGCAAAAAGCGCTTGCTATGAACGTTCTGATAGTTTGGCATCCCCCAAAAAAACAACCAGACAGAAAACTGTCTGGTTGTTTTTTTAGCCAAGCGCCAGATATTGATATTCCGGTTGCTTTACCGCCGCCGCTAACGCCCCGGTAACAAAAGCAATGTGTTCTTTTAGGTCGACTCCCATATCAGCGGCACTGATCAGAATGGTTTCCCGGTTTACCGCTTTGGCAAACGCCTTATCCTTCATCTTCTTCATAACCGACTTGACTTCCAGATTATCCAGGCTCTTATCGGGCCGCACCAAAGCGCAGGCAATGATAAAGCCGGTTAGTTCATCAACGGCCAACAGAGTTTTCTGCAGCAGCGTCCGCTCACCAGGCCAGTCTCTGGCATGAGATTCCACATGAGTGGCCATTTCGGCGTCATATCCGTGCTCCTGTAGGATTTCTCTGGCATGTGTCGGATGCTCGTCGGGGTACTTTTCAAAATCAACATCATGCAATAAGCCGACAGCTCCCCAATATTCACTGTCTTCGCCGAACTTTTCGGCATAGGCTCGCATGGCCACTTCCACCGCCAGACAGTGCTTCAGCAAGACAGGGCTTGCTACATGGCGATTCAGTGTTTCCCAGGCTTTTTCTCTTGAAATATCCATATGCATTCACATCCTTCTTAAAATATATAGTAAAGTCAAGAACGTGTTTTCAAACTATCCGCAACATCTCGCAACAGTGCTTGCTGTGCCATATTTCGTTAAATTTAAGAGACATTATTCTCTCAAAAAATTACTTTGGCCGGCGCAAAAAGCACTCGCCATGAACTATTGAGCTAGTTTGAAAACGCCCCCTAATAAACTTACCAATTTTTATCTAAAGTCGGACCGGCTTTATATTTATATTCCAGACAATAGGCTCATACAGTGTAAACAGAAAGACTAGCGGGAGGGATGGCATGGATAGCCTGATTTCTGTTATAGCTGGAGTCGGTCTGATGCTTGGCGGCATCTTTCTCATGCGGGCAAGCCTCCGGCACTTCCTTTTACACCGTATACAGCGTCTGTTATATAAACTGACCGTTACTCCCTGGCGCGGCCTGCTGTTCGGCACAGCCGCCGCCGCCCTGATGCAGAGCAGCAGCGCCTTAACCATGATAACCATTGGCCTGGTGAGCGCAAACTATTTGTCCTTTTACCAGTCGCTAGGAATTATTCTGGGCGCTAATATCGGCACCTGCACGACCGTACAACTGATGACACTGAGTGTTTCCGGCACCTATGCCATGCCTTGCTTAGCGGCATCCCTGCTGATCCTGTTGCTATGCAAAAAGCTGCGCTATCCGGCTATGTTTCTGGCGGGCATCTTAAGCCTGTTTGCCGGACTGGACTATTTATCCGGCGCCTTAGGAAATCTAGCACAATACAGTGCGATTTTACAATGCCTGGCGGCCGCCAGGGATAATCCCTTTTATGGAATTGTCGGCGGTATTCTGATTACCGTGCTTTTTCAGTCAAGCAGCGCCGCTACTGGCGTATTGATGGTGCTGGCAAGCGAAGGCTTTCTCTCCCTGGAAACAGCGGCTTACATTATCTATGGCAACAATATCGGTTCTTGCCTGTCTTCACTCTTAGTAGGGGCCGCCTCGCCGCTGGCGGGCAGACGGGTGGCTGTCGCCCACCTGCTGTTAAACGTGTTGGGCGCCCTTATTGCCTTGCCGTTTACCCCCTTACTCACTTGGACGGCCAAAGCCTGCAGCAATGATTTCAGCACCCAAATCGCCTGTATCCATACGATTTTTAATATTGCTTCTTCGGTTGCCGTACTGCCTTTTACCAGACAATATGCCCGCCTGATTATCTGGCTGGTCCCGGAAAAATAAGAAACCGTTGATTTAATGAGCTTGTCGGCCCGGCGAGAGATTTTGGGGCTGGCAAGGAAGTAAAACCGTAGGAATAGCGGTCCCTATTCAAGATTTTGCTGACGCAGCCAGACGGATACGCAGTGTGAATAAATCAGTGGTTCCCCGGGCAATGGACTATGCTTTATTTTCACGCCAGGTCTGCACCACCGCTATCAGGACGTACAGAATAATCGCAGTCATGACTATGGTTCCGCCGGGAGCAATATCCAGATAGAAAGAAGAAAGCAGGCCGGCCGTAACCGACAGGACAGAAAAGCCAACCGCCCAGCCCAACGTTGCTTTAAAGCCGAGCCGCAGGGAATGTGCTGCCGCCACCGGTACAATCATCAGGGCGCTGACCAGCAAAATGCCGACAATCGTCATACCGACTACGACAACCAAGGCCGTCAGGATGCTAAAAATCATATTGACCCGACCGGTATCAATCCCACTGACATTGGCAATGTCCTCATTAAACGAAGACAGCAGCAAAGGCTTGTGCCAAACAAATAAAATACCGCTCACCAGCAGACCGGCCGCCGCAATTAAGCCGACGTCCTGCAGAGAAACCGTGACAATGCTGCCAAACAGAAAGCTTAGTAAGCCCGAGCTGGGCATCTTCGTCATAGTACTGAAAATAATGGCCATAGCTACACCGGCATAAAAAATAATGGCTAACCCCATGTCGGAATACTGGGCGTGCCGGCGTCTGGTCAATTCAATGCCGACCGCTCCGCCAAGCGTCAGGAGCAATGCCCCGGCCATGGGATAGATGCCGGCCAAATGCCCGGCGGCAACTCCGGCAAAGGCAATATGCCCCAGGCCGTCACCGATCAGCGACTGCCGGCGGACTACAACAAAAATACCGATCAGCGGGCACAAAAAAGCGGTAATCAACCCTGCCGCCAGCGCCCGCTGCATAAAATCATATTGAAAAAATTCCAAACCTTTCACCTCTTTACTGTACCTTGCGTCATTTAAAACATAGGATAAACTTGTACGGATTTTTTGTCCCACCAGGCGGAGGAGCCGTGCCTATCGGACATAGGTAAGGTGACGACAACAAAGCGGGTGGAAAAAGTTACAAGATTATCCATGTATGTAAGATCAATACCACATATGGCGTCCTTGGGAATGGGTGGCACGAAATTCCTGGCTGTTGCCCAAAAAGCATAAGCCCCGGTTGATACAAGCCACATTGGTTGCCCAGGCCGCCGCCTTTTCAATATCATGGGACACCATGATCACGGTGATGCCCAAGTTCTTGTTCAATGTCCCCAATAATTCATAAATTCGCTGACTGGCGGCATAGTCAATCCCACTGGTAGGTTCATCTAAAAGAAGCAGGCCGGGGTTGCCGGCCAACGCCATAGCCACCATTACCCTTTGCTGCTGGCCGCCGGACAACTCACCAATGCGGCGATCACGCAAATCACTGGCCTGCACCAGTTCAAGCATATGTTCCACAATATGTTTAACCACTTTTTTCGGCTGTCTTTTCTGCCGGGTTCCCGCAATCAAGCCCAGTTCGACAACCTCACTGACCGTAATCGGAAAATCAGCTGTGTTTTTTCCATAATTTTGCGGTACATAACTAACCAAACCGCCTAGCCGCGCCGCTTTGGCCACCTGCCCGTTAATCAGCACCTCACCCCGGTCAGGCGTTAAAATACCGGCGATAATTTTCAGAACGGTACTTTTACCTGCTCCGTTAGGTCCAAAAATCATCAGAAAATCCTTTGCCGCTACCTGCAGTGAAATATTCTCCAATACCGGCTCACTGCCGTAAGCAAAAGTAATATTGTTCAAACAAACTTCACACATTCCGCTACTCCTTTACCGTCAGTCTGCAATCCGCACAAATTCCAAACAGTTCCACCGTATGCCGCACCAGTTCATAGCCGTGGCCGTGCAAGAGTTCCAACAAATGCTGATTGACCGGGCAAAAATCGATACAAACCGCCTGACCGCATTTTACGCACACCACATGATGATGGTGGTGATCAGCGGCGGCAAGCTCATAACGGACACCCTCTTTACCTGTGCTTTTGATGGGAATGAGCACACCTAACTCAACCAGGACACTGACATTACGGTATACCGTATCCAGGCTGATGTTCGGATAAGCCTCGCGAACACTGTGCCAGATGCTGGTTACCGTAAGCGGCTCCGTCGACTCATAAACCTGCTTGATAACAGCCCGGCGCTGCGGGGTTAGCCGGCACCCCTGCTCCTTAAGTCTTATTACTATATTTTCCATTTATTGCCTCATTCTTTCTTCATAAAAATAAATATATAAGAAAAGCTCCGGCCATCGCCAGGCGCTTTCGACAAATCATCGTATAGCTGAAAAAATAATGGGGAAGCCGCAGCCTCCCCCAAACGATAATTATACTATGCGGCGAGCTCCGATATAGCGGGCTCCCCAATAACCGCTGCCTAGTTGGTCAGTGACTACGCCACGGCTGGACGTCGCACTGATAAAAGTGCCATTCCCCAAGTAAATACCCACGTGAGAAGGTCCCGGAGCGTATGTAGAAAAAAATACCAGATCGCCTGGCTGCAACCGGCTATAGGAAACAGCCTGTCCCATGCCGAAGTCATCATCGGCTGTCCGCGGCAGATATACACCGCTTTGAGCAAAGACAAACTGGACATAACCGGAACAATCGAACCCGCCAGGGCTGGTTCCTCCAAACTGGTACGGAACCCCTGCATAACTCAGGGCATTTTGGATAATTCGCCGTGCCATAACACTTGACCCATCGCGGCTTACCGGAATCTCACGGCCCATCAGAAGACGGTAGGTTTGATACCCGACGACACCATCCGCTTCCAATCCGTGGTCACGTTGGAAAGCCATCACGGCACCCACCGTTCGGGAACCAAAACTCCCATCCGCTTCGCCGGCATTATAGCCAAAGTCGTTCAGCTTTGACTGAATGGCGGCAACCTCCGGTCCGGTATCACCTTTTTCAAACGCCGCGGCAGCACAGGTAACAGAAAACATGCAAAACGCCAACACAAAAAACACAAAAAAACGAGACACTTTACCCATGTACGGCTCCTCTCACAGCCTCCGAGGTTAGCTGACGGGTTAGGGTTGAGGTTCTCCCTACTCAAAAAAATGAGTTTCACCCCTTACAAACGGTTCCCCCGTACCTGAGCTGGATTCGGCTTTATCGCTCACAAAGAACAAATATTCAATATTTTTACATAAACTCCTGCCAAAAAATGCGTAATATTCCTACAAAAATATATTTTTTTCAAAGGACCGGCCGCTTACTTTTTCTTTTCCGGCAGTTCAGCCCGGAGCCAATACAAAGGACGCTGCTTTACTTCTTCAAAAATCCGTCCTACATATTCACCGATGATACCCAGCCCCAGCAGTTGTATCCCGCCCAGCAAAGACACGCTGGCTGTGGCCGTACTCCAGCCTGGCACCGCCTCGTTGGTAAAAACCTTAATATAGATGACATGTACCGCAATGCAAAAACTAATAAAGGAAAATACTATACCAATATAAAAAGCCATCCGCAACGGCAGTTTGGAATAGGCCGTGATGCCGTCCAACGCAAAATGCATCATTCGCCGCACCGAGAATTTGGATTTGCCGGCAAACCGTTTTGGCGCGATAAACTCAATCTGCACCTGCCTGTAGCCGATGGCGCCGACCATCCCCCGGATAAAACGGGCCCTTTCCCGGAAACGCCGGAAACTTGCCACTACTTGTTTATCCATCAGGCGAAAATCCGAACCGCCCTCCTGGACATGCACCTTGGACATAGCGTTCATCAGCTTGTAAAACATTCCTGAGGTAAAGTTCTTAAACCAGGGAACCCCCTCCGTCGTTTTCCGGATGGTTTGGACGACCTGAACCCCCTCTTCCCACTTGCCGATCAACAGCGGCAATAGCTCCGGCGGATGCTGCATATCGCCATCCATGGTAATTACGGCGTCGCCTGCAGCATGGTCAAGCCCGCAGGTCAACGCTACCTGGTGTCCAAAGTTGCGAGCCAGCAGAAGAGCCCGGACCCGCCCGTCCCGCTGAGTTAATACATCCAGCAATAGCGGCGTCCTGTCGGTTGAACCGTCATCCACAAAGATCAGTTCGAAATCATAGCTTAGTGGCGTCAATACTTCACATACCGTATCATAAAAAATCTCTATATTGTCTTCTTCATTAAAAACCGGCACCACCACCGACAACAAAGCCATGACCATATCACCCTGCATTTCATCCGCAAAATAACTTCTTTATACAAACTAATTCTTTAAATCCTGTCTAAGCACCGAAGCGCCTTTTAAATACAGGTGCTTGATTTCTTTTTGCGGCACTTCGGTATTCCACAAAATCAGCACCCGGATACAGCGCGCCACCCCTTCCGGATTATCAATTTCCAGCGTCCCGAACAGCGGAACTTCGGACCAGCCCATTGCCCTGGCACCGGCCGCCGGAAAAGCGGCGTTGATATCCGGGGTAGAACTGAAGATAACCGCACCGATATCTTCTATATCAATTTTATTTTCCTCCACAATAAGCGCGAGCAGTTCTGCGACATTCGCAAAAATCTCCTCCCGTTCGTTTCTCTCCACTGTAGTAGCTCCCCTGACGCCACGCAACAAAGATGTACAACCCCTTCCACAACATTACATTTATTTAATTAGGAATATACTTTATTTCGGCATTCGTCCGGCAAATCCTCTTGTTTTCCTTAAAGAAACGCTGATTTAATAAGCCTGGCGAGATTTTTTCATCTGACAAGAACATAAATCACAAAAACAGTTGGGCTATTTTAAGGTTTACTGACAACGCCAGGCAGAAAAAGCTCCGCCGGAACATGGCGTACGAATAAGTCAGCCGCTCCTTAAACATCACCTATTATCTTGCCCGGCTAGCCGCTAAACATACCCCAGTGCTCTGACCGGATCAAAAATTTGGCTATCTTACGCAGACTTTTCCGCCCTGTGCCGTTGTCGTCGCCTTACATA
This sequence comes from Propionispora vibrioides, assembly GCF_900110485.1. NCBI lineage: Bacteria > Bacillati > Bacillota > Negativicutes > Selenomonadales > Sporomusaceae > Propionispora > Propionispora vibrioides. The sequence goes on from NZ_FODY01000005.1 coordinate 24,946, forward strand.
TGTTCGATATGTAAGGCTCCTCCGCCTCGCAGTGCGAAAAAATCTCCGCAATCTAACCTTACATTTTAATCCGGTCAGAGCACTAGCATAACAGCAAATTAAATCTTATATGTTTTCCAATGATTTATGTTATAATAATTGGGGTATAAAACTATGCGGTGATTGTATTTGAAGGAGGTTGTCACACTCAGCATGTATGACGACGAAGCTAACAATAAGAATAAAAATAAAAAAAACCAGCGTTCTTCACCAAAGTTCTTTTCAAAACTGACTGTCATTGCCATCATTGTGTTTATCGTTATCATTGCCGGTGCCGGCATCGGCTTTTTAACGGCCAGCATTCAGACTATGCCGGGACTAAAAGGCGATATCCGTCCGGCGGCCTCTTCCCAGGTATTTGATATTCATGGCAAACCGATTGCCACTATCCATTCGGCCGAAAACCGGCTTCCTGTTTCCATCAATAAAATACCCAAAGATCTGCAAAACGCTTTCATTGCCACCGAAGATGCCCGCTTTTACCAGCATATCGGCGTCGATCCCAAGGGGATTTTACGCGCCGTCTGGGCCAATATTACCAATCGCGGTGTCTCCGAGGGCGGCAGCACTATTACCCAGCAGTTGGCGAAAAATGCCCTGCTGACCCAGGAGCAGACTATTAAGCGAAAAATCCAAGAGGCCTTTTTGGCCCTGCAAATTGAACAGCAATATACCAAAACCGAAATTCTGGAAATGTACCTGAATCATATTTATTTTGGCCAGGGTGCTTACGGCGTACAATCGGCCGCCCAGGTATATTTCGGGAAAAATGTGGAAGATCTGACCTTGGCCGAATGTGCCATGCTGGCAGGCATTCCCAAGAGCCCTAACTATTACTCACCGCTTAACAACCTGAAAGCCGCCACCGAGCGGCAGGCCACCGTGCTGGAGCAAATGGTCAAATACGGCTATATTGACAACGCCACGGCCGCCAAAACGCAAAAAGAAAAGCTTGTGCTCAACTCTCATGCCGCGCAAAACAACATGTCCGATACGGCGCCTTATTTTGTTGATTATGTTTTGCAGCAGCTCATTGATAAATATGGTGCCAATGCGGTGTATAAAGACGGCTTAAAAATATATACTACCCTGGACCTTGACATGCAGACCGCAGCGGAAGCGGCGATGAAGCAGCTTCCTACCGTCCGCACCGACAGCAACGGCATTCAACAGCCCCAGGGAGCCCTGGTCGCCCTGGACCCTCACACCGGCTATATTAAAGCTATGGTCGGCGGCAGAGGCAACGATCAGTTCAACCGGGCCATTATGGCCGAAAGGCAGCCTGGCTCGGCTTTCAAACCTTTTGTTTATTTGGCGGCCATTGAGAGCGGCATGACCACTTCCACGATTATTGAAGACAGTCCCATCACCTTTAACAACTGGTCACCCAGCAACTATGACGGGGATTTCCGGGGGAAAGTATCGCTGCGTACCGCCCTCGAACAGTCTCTGAACGTGCCTACCGTCAAGCTGGCCAATCAAGTCGGCATTGACAAGGCTTTATATTATGCACAGCAGATGGGAATCTCCACGCTGGTATTGAACGGCGGTACCAATGACCGCAATCTGGCCGCATCGCTTGGCGGCCTGACCCGTGGCGTAACTCCGCTGGAAATTGCCAGCGCCTACGGCGTATTGGCCAATCAGGGCGTACGGGCCACACCGGTTGCCATCATTAAGGTAGTTGACCGCACCGGCAAGGTGCTGGAAGAATACACGCCTCAGGAAAAAGCGGTGATAAACGAAAAAAGCGCCTATCTTCTGACGGATATCTTAAAGGGTGTCCTCTTGCGCGGCACCGGTACGGCAGCCAATATCGGCCGGCCGGCTGCCGGGAAAACCGGTACCACCAACGACTATAAAGACGCCTGGTTTGTCGGCTATACTCCAGACCTGGTAGCTGCCGTATGGATGGGCAACGACAATGACGGCTATTTGAACGGAATTACCGGCGGTGCCACGCCCGCCAGGATCTGGCATTCCTTCATGGCTAAGGCGGTGGACGGTATGCCGGTCCGTGATTTCCCCCGTCCCGGCGGGATTGTTTCAGCCACCGTTTCCACCCAGGACGGACTGCTGGTGACCGATCCCAATAACAAAGACGCTAAAAGTGAAATCTTCATCGAAGGCACCCAACCGAATAAACAAAGCACCGCTACCGAAAATCTGCAGGATAAAGACAAAACTAAAGAAGCGGAGAAAGATAAAGACAAGACCGGAAACTCCGGCGAAGCTACCACTGAGGCACCTCATAGCGAGGGAAAAACCTTGCCGCCGCCTCCTAAGCAGGACAGCGCCGATAAGAGCGGCAGTGCCACCCTCCCACCAGTGCCGGAAGGACTGCCGGAAAAACCGAAAAAGAACTAAAAGCACCGTTCCTTTCCCCGGTTACGAAAAAAACGCGCTTTCCGCGCGTTTTTTTTATTTTTCCGCATATAATGAAGTGAGCTTCTCCGGCTTGGCAACTAGCTATATAAGTCAACGCCATAGCCGGTTTTCCCTGTTACGCAAATACCTTTTTTAAATAAACGGACCGTCATCTACCGCAAAGAAGAACAGCAAAATAATAATAATGATAATCCACCAGGAGCCAAAGCCGCCGCCGCCAAAACCGCCACAATTTCTTGCCATTCGATTCCCTCCCTCAATTAACCAATGAAGTCCTGCCGGAAAGTCTGTACCAGCAGTTGACCTCATCCTTTATTTCATAATATGGTTTTGCCAGCTTATATGTTACTAAAATAAAATTCACGCCCGCTCATTCCAGCATTTTTCTAATATGCCGCGGCGCCTCGGAGGCAACCTTGAGGGACTGCATGGTACTATTGACGACCTCGGTTACATTGCGGATTTTATCCACCGTGGTGGTAATGCCGTTCAGATGACGCTCCATAGGAAAATTATCGGAAAATAAGGTTAATAGGATGATAACGGCCTGAAAACTGAAATTAGGATTGTTAATAATCCGCCGCAAAAAGTTGCCCGGCCCAGGCTGGTATGGCGTTTCCACAGTTACCTGTTCCGGCGCGATCGACTTGACCGGTTCGCTCTCCCTGCTGTCAACCGACACTTCCGCCGGCTCGCTATTTATGGTTATATTTTCATCAGGCAACACTGTCGCCTTGGACTCACGCAATTGATTTCTTCTATGCCGTCGCCGCAGGCGCATGAAGCCCACCTCCTAAGAATTTAAAACTGGCTAATATAATATATGTGCGAGGTATGGCATCTGCCTCTTTATTTTTAAATTAAATAAAAGAAGCACATTTTTACTCTTTTTGCATACATTAGCATATAAATATAGCGGAGGTGGAATTATGTGGGAGAATCTGGGCAATATGATGGATGTCGTAAAAAAACTACAACAGAATGTGGATACTATTCAGGGACAGTTAAAAAATGAACGGCTGGAAGTCACCAGCGGCGATGTCATAAAAGTTGTAATCAACGGTCAGCAAGAAATCCTCGCCATTGAACTAAACGCGCAATACTTGAATCCGGAAAGCATCGCCCTGCTCCAGGATCTGTTAGTCGCCACTATGAACAATGCCCTGGATAAATCGCGTGAATTGCACCAATCGGCCATGAATAAGCTCGCCGGCGACTTAAACCTCCCTAAAATTCCCGGCCTGATCTAAGGAGTGGTTATATGTCGAACGAAACCTCTGACCGGTCCCTGCTACAATCGGTTACCCGCATCTTGGATACCCTGACAGCAAATAGCACCAATTATGATACGGCCATCAACCTACTCTCGCTACTATGTCTGATCGCCATACTCAATCGCAGCCAGGGAGCCGGTAACGCCGCCACAGGGTCGATGCCGGCAGCGTCAGGCGAAAATCCACTGCAGAAACTGCTTGGCGAATTAACTAAAGGTGATGGCAGCGGACCGTCACCGGACCTCCTCATGTCACTGTTGCCGCTGCTCAACAATCCCCAGTTAAAGGCAAAACTCGGCGGGGGCAATATGTCGGCTATCCTGGGGCTGATCAACAACTTGGGCGGCAGCCATACTGACAAATTGCAGGACAGCAGTCATGATAAACACGAAAAAAAAGAACCCCCGGAAACTAAATCGTTTGTCGCCAAAGAAGTAGCCGCCGCCATCTCGCAGGAACAGCCTGCCACCCCATCGCCTCAGCCTGTACCCTTGCCGGTGGTGGAAAAGCAACCTGGCGAGGAAGGAGAAAAACGGCCGGCCGGGCGTTACTTAAACTGGAAAAGCAATTTCTAATCAACGGCCGGGCTTGTGCCAAGTCCCCGGAAGCGCTAGGGCGTGTTTTCAGACCTTCCATTCTAAATCTAAACGCCAAAAAACAGAGGTGTGCAAGCACACCTCTGTTTACAGCAGCCGTACAACGGTAGCACCGTCGCCGCCCTCATTCAGTTCTCCAATACTAATATCCTTGACATGATAATGGTGTTTCAGATAACTTCTGACCCCTTTGCGCAGTGCGCCTGTTCCTTTGCCGTGAATCACAAGGACCTCCTGCAAACCGGCTACAATCGCATCATCCAGGTATTTTTCCAAGAGGAGCTCCGCCTCTTCCACATTGGTCCCCCGGATATCAATTTGGCGGCTGACGGCTTTGGCACCACTGTTGTCCAGCCGGCGCCCTGCTGTTTGCGACGAGCCGGAGTAGGACTTTTTCGCCGGAGCGGCAACGGCCAAACGGCAAACGGAAAGCGGCACATTGACCTTCATAATGCCCAGTTGTACCGTCAGCTCACTGCCCTGTACACTGAGGACCGTTCCTTGCTGTTTTAAGGTAGTGACATAGACACCGGTACCGGCTTTTACCTGCTCCGGTGAAAGCGCCGGATAATCGGCCTCGGATTCGGTCACCTCTTCGATCCTGTCACCGGCTGTCCGCAGCCTGCCTCTTGCCGTGGTGATCGCCGCCTGCCTATCCCGTTCGGTCCTTACGGCAAACTGTGCTTTCAGCTCGGCAATCACTTCGTCGGACTCGCGCTTTGCCTGCCGGATCAGCAGGGCCGCTTCCTGTTGGGCTTTTTGCAGCACCTTATGCTTCTTTTCCTCCAGGTTGTCATACTCCCGGGTCAGTTCTTCCCTCAGCCGGGCTATTTCCTTTTCCAATCGGGCCACTTCTTCATTTCGCTTATGATAATCAATCTTTTCCGCTTCCAGGCCCTGCAGCACCGTCTCCAGGTCGGCGTGCTCCTTTTCCAGCAGTTCCTTCGCCCGGCGGATCAATTGGCTGGACAAGCCCAGGCGCTGGCTAATGGCAAAAGCGTTGCTGCTGCCGGGAACACCCACTAGCAGGCGATAGGTCGGTTTCAACGTCTCCACATCAAATTCAACGCTGCCATTGATCATCCCCTCGCGGCTGTAAGCAAAGGTTTTCAGTTCACTGTAATGGGTGGTGGCAATCGTCCTGGCGCCGCTGGCAAGCAAATGCTCCAAAATAGCCATTGCCAGGGCGGCTCCCTCTTCCGGGTCGGTTCCTGCGCCGATTTCATCGATCAATACCAAATCCCGGGCCGATACCTGCTGCAAGATCTTAACCAGATGAGTCATATGAGCGGAAAAAGTGCTCAAGCTCTGTTCAATGCTTTGCTCATCACCAATATCGGCGAAAATATTGTTAAAAACAGCAATCACTGAACCGCTGGCGGCTGGAATGAATAATCCGGCCTGCACCATCAGGGCAAACAGGCCAACGGTTTTTAAGGTGACCGTCTTGCCGCCGGTATTGGGTCCGGTAATCAGCAGGGTATGGAACGAACCGCCCAGTTCCACGTCGATAGGGACAACCACCTCGGACGGAATCAGCGGATGCCGCGCCCGCTGCAGCTTAACATAACCGGTTTGATTAATTTCAGGCCGCTGCGCCTGCATATCAAAGCTCAGGCGCGCCTTGGCAAAAACAAAATCCAGCCGGGCCAGCGCCTGACAATTGGCGGTAATAGCTCCCCCCGCCCGGGAAATTTGCAGACTAAGAGCCTGCAGAATCCGCTCTACTTCGTTTTTTTCGGCCACCGTCCACTGTTTAATGTCGTTGTTCAGATTGACCACCGCCATCGGTTCAATAAATACCGTGGCGCCGCTAGCCGACTGGTCATGGACAATGCCGGGGAAAAACTGGCGGTATTCCTGCTTAATCGGGATGACATACCGGTCGGAGCGGATAGTCACCAGTGCATCCTGAAAATACTTCTGATATTCGCCGGACCGCAGAATCTGATCCAGCTTTTCCTTCACCCGGCTTTGCGCCGTTCTGATCTCCCGCCGGATATTCTTTAATTCCACGCTGGCATCGTCCCGGATTTGCCCTTGCTCGGTGAGCGTATTTTCAATGGCATTCTCAATCGGACGCAACACTTCGATTTCGCCCGCTACAAGCGATAAGAGCGGCGTCTCTACCGGTAAGTCATGGAAAAAATGCTTCATCCGCCGCGAAGCGTACAATACGCTGGCAATGCCGAGCAGTTCGGACGGGTCCAGCACTGCTCCCAGTTCCGCCCGCTTAACCACCTTACGGATATCCCGAATGCCGCCCAACGGAACATTGGGTACGGCGGCCATGATATCGCGGGCTTCCTGCGTTTCGTCAATACGCTCCTGTACCAGTTCAACCTCGCTGACCGGCTTCAAGGCCTCGGCTAATTCACGGCCCAGCGACGAGGTTGTGCGTTGAGCCAAAAGTTCAATGATTTTATGAAATTCCAATGTGTGTAATACAGCTTCAACCATACTCTGTTCGTTCTCCTCAAAACAGAAAGGTCCGACCTATGCCGTGTCGCCCAAACCCGTGGCTTAAGGCCGCCGGCTATTAGTTACAATACCCCTCTGAAATAATGGCCTCTCGTTATATCTTCATGCTCTGCGGCATTAATCTTTTCCTGCACCCGCTGGCGCTCTCCCGTTCCCAGATCAATACATTCACGATAAAGCCGGACTACTTCAGCCAAATGAGCGTCAGATCCCCACTTGCCTTCAATGCGCAACCGGCTGATACCGCTTTCGGCAAACCGGTCAATATGGGGCACCATGCTGAGCTCCTTGCCATTTAACACATGCATGCGGCAATACTGATCGGTAGCCAGAGGAAACTGTTCTCCCTTGCGGTCTTTCAACCAGTACTGTCCCTTTAGACAAGTCTGTTGGCAGGTGCCTGTATGAAGCTGGCCCAAAAAACTGCCTACCGCACAGTATTCAGACACCATTAACGTCAAATAGCCATGCACCAGGCATTCCAACTCGACAGGACTGCTGCCGGCCAGTTTTTCCACCTGGGAAAAGGTCAGTTCGGGGGAAAGAGTCAGGCTGGCCAGCTGCTGCGCCGCTAAAAACTGAATGGTATACAGATTATAAATATTAAGCGGGTAATCACCGTGGAGCGGCAGCGAAATCTGCTCCCTGGCCAGATACAGCATACCCAGGTTGGCAACGGCCACAGCATCCGGCGCCAGCGACTCAAATAGGGCAAGCTCTTGCCGCAGCTTAGGCATCTGCCACTCCTTTGCCAGCCGCGGCGTACTCAAGACAATTTTTTTACCGGCCGAGCGAACCAGATCGACGGCTCTTCGGTAGTCTTCCGGTGAGAGCGCCTGATGGTTCAACGTTTCCCCGCCAAACATAATGCGGTCGGCACCCTGCCGCAAAGCTGTTTTTACTTTCTCCAGCGTGTCCACCTGAACCACCAGTTCCGGCTTTTTGCCCGCCACAGGCTTTATGCTGGCCGGTTCGGGGAGCCGGGACGACTTGAGCGGCGCCGCCGGGCGGCTGAACCGGGCCAGTCTGTCCTCTTCCAGCGCCTCGACCGCCCGTCGCCGGGCATCATTGATTTCACTCAGGGGAACCATGACTGCCCCGTCAATCCGGCATTCAAGTTGTTTGACGGCAAACACGGTCGTCCCCAGGCGTTCGATTTGCTTGGCAACAGTCTCGGCCGTCAGGGGCCGGTTGCGGGCAGCCTCGGCAATAAACTGGGTGGCAGCCTGTCCGGTAAACCCATCACCGTCTTGCATATGAACGACCAACGGCCGTCCCTGGGCAACCTCTACCACAACCTTTACCGGAATACGCCTGACTGGCGCCGCGCCGGTAAAAAACCGGCGGGCATATTCCATCAGCCGGGCATCAAAAATCTTAAACACCCGGTCACCGGCTTTAACCGGCGACGGCACTGCCACGGTTACCTCGGCACCAGCCGGCGCTGCCGCCACTTCGCTCCCCTCCAGGCGGATTGCAGTTACGGTAGTATTGACCCGTCCGCCCACCTTGACCCAAAATTCAATAATATCATCGACATGAAGCTCCTCATCCAGCTTCAATCTAACCGCTTTGCCGACCGGGTCATAAGCCAGCACCCGTCCGATCCGGACACCCCGGTTGTTGGGACGCCGGTGGCTCATCATCTCCCGGCCTGTTTTCTTATGTAAATAAGCGGTGGTAAAATCCCGGTTAAAGATTTGGGCCAGATTCTTATGCTGCAGAACGGCTACTGACGCATCCGGATTGCCCTCCAGATAAGACTGTATCCGCCGCCGGTATATGTCGACCACCACAGCCACATATTCCGGCCGTTTCATGCGTCCTTCAATTTTAAACGAGGTTACGCCGGCGTCCATCAAATTCGGCATATCGTCCAGTGTATTAAAATCCTTAGGGCTTAACAGGTATTCGCCGGCATCGGCGTCGGCCAGTACATTGTTGCCTTCCCGGTCAACCAAGGTATACGGCAGACGGCAGGGCTGCGCACAGCGCCCGCGGTTGCCGCTGCGGCCGCCGATCATGCTGCTCATCAAACATTGCCCTGAATAGGAAATACATAACGCCCCATGGACAAATACCTCTATCTCAATTGGCGAGTGCTGGCAAATATGACGGATTTCCTCCAAGGACAGTTCTCTGGCCAGCACGGCCCGGGAAAATCCCAGTTCCGCCAGATACTCTACCCCTGCCAGATTATGAATCGTCATCTGGGTACTGGCATGCAGCGGCACCTGGGGGATAAGCCGCCGGCCCAGCGCCGCCACGCCCAGGTCCTGGACAATGATGGCGTCCACCTGGAGCCGGTCCAAAAGCTGCAGATATGCGGCTAACTCCTTCAACTCCGCCGTATCTACCAGCGTATTCACGGTTATATAAACCAGCACGCCACGCAAGTGGGCAAAACGCACTGCGGCCGCCAGTTCCTCTTCTCCAAAATTATCGGCATAAGCGCGGGCGCCAAAGGACTTCCCCGCCAAATATACGGCATCCGCACCGCTTTCCACGGCAGCTACCAACGCAGGGTAACTGCCCACAGGAGCCAAAAGTTCCAAAAAATTCATCTCCCTCTATCTGTTTCCAAAGCCGAGATAATCACCGGTGTGATATCGGCTAAAGAATGTATATTCCGGGCCAGCCGGACGCACTGCCTGCCAATCAGTACAGTCGGCACCGGCTGCAGTGTATGCCTTTTCGTGCTTAAATCCTCAAAATTGCCATGATCGCTGGTCAGCACAAATAGCATGTCCGGCGGTAATGCTTCATAAATACCAGCCAAAAACTCCTGCAAAATATTCATGATCCGTGCGGCCCGAACCCAGTCCTGCTTATGGCCGCACAGATCGGTTTGAAAATACTCGAACATAGTAAAATCCTGCGTATCGGCCAGTTCCACCAACCGTTGTCCGGCCAGCCGAGGCGCCAGAGGCACCACATCAGGCCAACCGGCCTGAATCAGTGCTTCATTGGTAATATCCTGATAAATAGCCCGCCCGGCCAGCAAATCCTCCAGTGACCGCAGCGGTTGTCCGGCGGTCAAAATGGTCAGCGTAGTCGCTGCATGACGCCGTTTGCGGCTAGCCACCAAGGTCATATAGTCTGGCGTATACATATTGGCCGAGGTAACCCGATAGCCATGGTTTGTCAGCCGTTTCATGATGCCGTGTTCGGCAATGATTTCGGTCAGTTTCGGCCCCGGAAAGGCGTGAACATGCATGCCCATAACAGCCGGAGCGTTCACACCGGTAAACAGCGCCGTTTGGCCGGTCGCGCTCTGCGGCAGTCCCGCTACGCCCAGTGTGGCATCCGTCGGAATCAGACAGGCATGTTCCGATAGTACCGGTCCCAGCGCAAGGGTTGGCGAACCGCCGAACAAGGTTTGCAGTAACGGCACGGGGTAGGCTACAAAGGGATTTTTATCAGACCGGTTTTCTCCCAAACCGATTCCATCAACAAAAACCAGCAATACTTTCATTAAACCACCTGCTCTGCCATGTAAATAAAAAGCAGTTTCCCATCTGTATATACCTTACCAGCTATTCATTGAAAAAAGAAGGGGTTACCCCTCCTTTTTTCAATGAATTTCTTTTTCCGTTAACGGCTGCTGAGAAGCCGGCGCATCATACCGGCCCGGAGGCTGCTGCAAGTATTCCCTGATATAGCTCACATCCTCCGCCAGCTTTTCCAGCTTTACCATTTGAGCACCCATGGGACTTAGCGGATTATCGAACATACTGGCAATATAATCATCAAAATCCCGCCGGCACACCGGCTCGGCCTCAGGATTCTTTATGACCGAAAAAACGCCGCAGCTTTCCAGACGGCCTGTTTTAATATCCTTCAGATCGGTAATATCCATGCCCTGCCGGTGCAGTTCCTGACGCAAATCGTCATAATTAAAATAAGTGTCGGCAAAGTTTTCTTTGATGATTTTGCCGTCCTTAATCAAAGTCACCGGCGTCCCCTCAAACCAGGTTCTTAGCCGCGTACTCTTTAACGACAGGTAAGACAACAGTTGCTGCAAAAGCAGGAGGGCCAGCAGTGCTTCCACCCCAGTCAGCAGGGTTTGCGTTTTATCCATGGCAGCGCTGACAATAATGTCGCCGATGCCTACCATGATCACAAAATCAAAAGGAGAAAGCTGCCCTACCGTACGGTTTCCCATAATGCGCACCACAATCAGCGCCGCCGTACAGAAAAGAATAATATGTAAAAAAACCCGTCCGATTTCACCTAGCGAAGCTGCCTCACCAAGACCAAACACGTTATCACCCCTTTTATCGCTATTATTCGCAGATAAAAGAAGGCTTATACCGGCTAGTATTAGACAGCTCTGATGATCAGACATTATTTCTTATCCAGCAGCTCCAGCAGTTCCTGATAATCTGTCTCCAGCCGAATGAATTCATCCGCCAGATTAAGTGCCGCCAGCACGGCAATCTTCGCCGGTGATAAACGGGCGTTGGTCCGCGCGACCTTGCGCATACGTTCATCGACCAGGGCAGCGGTTTTTATGATGTGCTCCATATCGGCGTCGCCCTTAAGCGGATATGACTCGCCAAATATTTCAACTGTAACTTTACATTTTTTATCATTCATGCTTCTTTCACCAACTACCTTGTTTGTTCTTCAACTACATGTTATATACACCGATTAAGCGTAACAGACCCGCTTTTAGGGAATTCACATAAATACTTTGTTATGATAGATTCTACCTGCAGGAGCTAAATCCTGCCGGGAAAAAGCAAAACAAGAAAGATCGGGCCGGCTGACCAGATCTTTCTTGCTTTATTTTCCTAATAGTTTAGTTAACTCCGGATTTTTGCCTGCAGCGTATTTTCCAGCGCAGCAATAACCTTTTTGTAAGGCCCTTCTACCTCTTCATCGGTAAGCGTCTTTTCCGCCGACCGGAAGGTTAGGGAAAATGCCAGGCTGCGCAAGCCGGCAGCCACCTGTTCGCCGGTATACACATCAAACAGCTTCAAACCGGTAAGCAGGGCGCCCGCCGTATCGATAATTGTCCGGTATACCTTGTCAACCGGGATTTCCGCCGGTAGAACGACGGCAATATCCCGGTTGATCGCCGGGAACTTAGGCAGTGAGCGGTATTTGGTCAAGAGTTCAGCCTGATCGGCGATAGCTGCCACATTCAGTTCAAAGGCGTATACCTTACGGTTAATATCAAAGCCGTCCAGCACCTGAGGATGCACTTCGCCAATTGTCCCCAGCACCGTATCATCTTTAACAACAATTGCCGTTTTCCCCGGATGGAAGGAAGGATGTTCGCCGGCCTGTATAGTATAGTTCTCGATCCCCAGAGAATCCAGTAATGCCTCGACGGCACCTTTAGTATCATAAAAATCAACCGGCTCTTTTTTCACATTCCAGGTCGCCTCCTGGCGATTTCCCACCAGAGCGCCGCATAGCATCAACGGTTCCTGCGGCAAAGAGCCAGCCGTCGGCGGCAGGGTTTCCGGCAAATAGACTGCCCCCAGTTCATATAGGTGTAAATCCTCATTTTTGCGGGATAAATTACGGGCCACCGTTTCCAGCATGCTGCCCAGCAAAGTGGTCCGCAGCAGCGGGAAATCATCGGTAATCGGATTTACAATGGCGATTGTTTTGCGCAGGGTGCTGTCAGCCGGAATATTCAGCTTATCCAGCGTTCCCGGATGCGTGAAGCTAAACGCGACAATCTCGGAAAAGCCGCTGCCGGACAAGGTGGTCTTCACTTTATCGGCAATGGTCTGCAGATAGCTCTGGCCGCCCCGGACCATATTGCCGTGCGGCGTAGTCGAGGGAATCCTATCGTAGCCGTAGATCCGCGCTATTTCTTCCGAAATATCTGCCGCTCTGGTAATATCGCTGCGCCAGGTCGGCACGGTTACAGTAACCGCATCGGCCGAGCCGGGAGCATCAATCTCAAACTCCAGCCGTTTTAAGATTTCCAGCATGTCCTTCTTGGCAATATCCGTTCCCAAACGGGCATTAATCTGTCCGGCGGTAAAGACCACTTGCTTGGGCAGCACGACTTGCGGGTACTGGTCTACTATACCGGTACAAACTTGGCAGGCTCCCATATCTTCCAGCAATTGCGCGGCCCGGTCCAACGCCCGGGTAATATTGGCCGTATCAACGCCCCTTTCAAACCGGCCGGAAGCTTCCGAGCGAAGGCCCATACTGCGTGAAGTCCGCCGAATGCTGACACCGTTAAAAGAGGCTGCCTCCAAAAGAATGTTTTGGGTGTTAGCGGAGACTTCCGTTGCCAGACCGCCCATAACACCAGCCAGTCCTACCGCCTGTACGGCATCGGCGATTACCAGCATATCCTCCGTCAGTTCCCGCTTCACGCCGTCCAGGGTCGTCAGCCGCTCTTTGGGATTGGCCTTACGGACACTCAGGGTGTGGCGGGCCAGCAGATTGTAATCGTAAGCATGCATGGGCTGCCCCATTTCCAGCATGACAAAGTTGGTAACATCAACCACGTTATTGATGGAGCGCATGCCCGCCGCCTGCAGCCGGTGTCTCAGCCAGTCCGGGGAAGGGCCGACCTTGACATTTTTCAGCACCCGCGCAGTGAAGCGCGAACAGAGAGAAGGCTCCTGGATGTCCACTTTAAACAAGGCAGATGCTTTCTCGCCGGCAGCCTCTTTTACGTTCAGCATAGGCTTTTTTACACTGTTCTTTGTCAATACGGCAATTTCCCGCACCAACCCCAGAATACTGAAACAGTCGGCCCGGTTTGCCGTAAGCTCAAACTCCAGCACCACGTCATCCAGGCCCAGCACGGTCCGGACATCGACGCCCAGCGGGGTTTCAGACGGTAAAATATAAATACCCTCTTTAGCTTCCGCCGACAGCAGCTTGCTGTCCAAATTAAGTTCGGCCGCCGAGCACAGCATGCCGCTGGACATAACTCCGCGCAGCTTGCTTTCTTTAATTTTCATGCCATTCGGCAATTCGGCTCCCACCAGCGCCACAGGCACAATATCCTTTTGTTGGACATTTTTCGCTCCCGTTACAATGGTAAGTATCTCACCGCCGGCAACATCGATTTTGCAAATGCACAGCTTATCGGCGTTAGGATGCGACTCAATAGCCACAATTTTTCCGGTTACTACTTTTTCAATATTCTTACCTAAATATTCAACAGTGGCAACAGGCACGCCGGCCATAGTCAGCAGGTCGGCCAGGTCTTCCGGTGTTTCCTTAAAATCAATATAGTCTTTAAGCCATTTAACAGATGCACGCATATGTTAAACCCCCTTCTTAAAACTGCCGCAAGAAGCGCAAGTCGTTATCATAAAACAAGCGTAGGTCATCAATGCCGTATACCAGCATAGCAATACGTTCGACCCCCATGCCAAAAGCAAAACCACTGACCTGTTCCGGATCAAACCGGCTCATCTCCAGCACACGGGGATGCACCATGCCTGACCCCAGAATTTCCAGCCAGCCGGTCCCCGAACATACACGACAGCCCTTGCCGCCGCACATTACACAGGAAATGTCCACTTCGGCGCTCGGCTCAGTAAACGGGAAAAAGCTGGGCCGGAAACGAACGCCCACCTTGCTGCCGAATATTTCATGAATGAAAAGCTCCAGCGTACCCTTCAGATCGGAAAAACGGATACCCTTATCGACTACCAGTCCTTCCACCTGATGGAAAATCGGTGAATGGGTGGCATCATAATCGCGGCGGTATACTTTGCCCGGTGCAATGATGCGAATGGGTTTTTGCGGATCCGACGCCTGCATGGTGCGAACCTGCACCGGTGAGGTATGGGTGCGCAGCAATATATCTTCGGTAATATAGAAGGAATCCTGCATATCCCGCGCCGGATGATCCGGCGGCAGGTTTAGTGCTTCAAAATTATAATAATCGGTCTCCACTTCCGGGCCGTCGGCAATGTCAAACCCCATCCGCATGAAGGTCTCCTTGATCCGTTCCAGCGTCAGCGTCAGCGGATGTTTGGTGCCCATCGCCGGGCGACGCCCCGGCAGAGTTACGTCAATCCGTTCAGAGGCCAGCCGGTTAGCCAGTTCTGCCTGCTTTAGTTCCTCACCCTTAGTAGTAATTCCGGCTTCCAGCTGTACTCTGATATCGTTGACAAGCTGCCCAATGCGAGGCCGCTCTTCCGGCTGCAAGCCGCCCAAGCCTTTCAGAAGTCCGGTCAAGCTCCCTTTTTTTCCTAAAAATTTAACTCTTAGTTCATTCAGGGCATTGATACCCTCAGCCTCGTTTAGTTCACGAAGCGCCTGTTCCCTCAATGCTGCCAATTGCTCTTCCATAACTATCCTCCTAAACTAAAAAACTAAATAAAAAGACTTCCACCCCTGAAAAGGGGCGAAAGCCATACTTCCGCGGTACCACCCTAAGTTTATACTCTGCTTCCCTAACGCGGAAGAAACGTCCGGCCTACCAGAATCCACCTTCAGCCCGGATACTCAGGAACGAACTTCTGCCAGATGCCCCGGAGCTGCTCTCAATCTACGGCAGCTTCCTCCCTGTATGAAACAGACCTGACATACTCTTTCCGTCATCGCAATTAAAGTCCATCAATGTATGATCAATTGTCGGTAAGATAAGTACGCAGCAATAGAACCGGTCGTTACAAACAACTTCCAGAAGAATTCGGCGGTCAACACCTAGACCACACCCTCCCTATTTAATGTCGGTATCAGGACTTTTTTCTATTGTAGCATACAGATTCTCAATTTACAAGGGAACCGCTGATTTAATGAGCCTGTGGGCCTGACGAGAGATTTTTTCACCTGGCGGGAAAGCAAAACCGAATGAAAAGCCGGGCTATTTCAAGATTTTGCTGACGCGGTTAGGCTAAAAAGGATCAGTCAGGATGCGCGGTGCGAATTAATCAATGGTTCCTAAGCCGACAGCCAGCCCCTTATCGGCTATTTTTTCCCGCCGCTGCCCGTAATGTCTCTGCCGCACCGCTTCGTAGAGGATCACGGAAACGGCAGCCGACACATTGAGCGATTCGGCCTTGCCCAGTAAAGGAATATACACGTTTTGATCAGCGGCCGCCAGACTTTCCTGACTGACACCATTCCCTTCGTTGCCGAAAATGACGGCAACGGCCGGCGTAAAGTCAACCTTAAAGTAAACGTCCGAGGAGGCTAGCGAAGAGGCCAGCAGCGTAACGCCTGTTTCTTTACAGAGCCGAAAAAAATCCGGCAAGGCAACCTGTTCTAAGATGGGCAGGTGAAACAAGGAACCCATACTGGCTCGCACTGTTTTGCCGGCAAACGGATCGGCACAGCCCGGCGACAGGATAACCGCCGTACAACCGGCCGCATCGGCACTGCGAATGGCGGCGCCAACATTGCCTGGGTCCTGGAGGTGATCCAGCACCACCCAAAACGGAGTCTCCTGCCGGGCAGCCACTTCCCGCAAACAAAAGCGTTGCTTTTGCACTAGCGCCATAATCCCCTGGGGCTGTTCGGTATCGCTTATTTTGGCATAAACGCTCTCACTAACCTCCAGCAACCGGATCTTCTTCTGCCCTAAAACAGCAAGAATAGCCTGTCCCCGTTCGTTCCGGGCCACTTTCTCGGTACACAGACACAAATCGATGCAATAGTCCGATTGCGCCGCTTCTTCTACCAGCCGGATTCCCTCTACCGCAAATAGTCCTGTTTCCTCACGGTACTTTTTTTCCCGTAAAGAGGCAGCCAGTTTGACATATTGGTTTTGCAAACTGTTGATACGTTCCAGCATAGGGTCGGAACACTCCTTTTTAGAATCTCCGGTTATGTAAAAAAAATCCGGATTGCTCCGGATTTATCTTACTTGGCCAGTTGCTCTTTCGCAGCAGCCACTAACGAACCAAAGGCAGCACTGTCGCTTACGGCAAGCTCTGCCAACATTTTACGGTTTACTTCCACACCGGCTTTTTTCAAGCCGTTCATCAACTGGCTGTAAGAAATGCCGTTGGTGCGGGCAGCCGCATTAATACGGGCAATCCACAGTCTGCGGAATTCGCCTTTTTTGGCACGACGGTCACGGCGGGCATAATACAGCGCCTTCATAACCGTTTCGTTGGCTTTTTTAAACTGTTTGCTCTTGGCTCCTCTGTAGCCTTTCGCCAGTTTTAATATCTTTTTATGACGTCTATGTGCAGTCACGCCTTTTTTAACTCTTGGCATGTTGTTTACCCCCTGTTTAAGTTAAGTATGGAAAATTAAGCGTAAGGAAGCATTTTTGCTACGCGCTCATGATCGGATTTGCTGACCAGAGCTGCTTTACGCAAATTGCGTTTACGGGACGGAGATTTCTTTTCCAGGATATGGCTTTTAAAAGCTTTAGCGCGTTTGAATTCGCCGGAGCCTGTAACTTTAAACCGTTTTGCGGCACTTCTGCGTGTTTTTATTTTAGGCATGGTGGATCCTCCTTCTAAATTATAAGGCTTAGCTATGTGGTTTAGCTGCCAAAATCATAATCATATTTTTTCCTTCCAGCTTGGGTTCCCGCTCAACATTGACCATCTCTTTCAATTCGGCGGCCATTTTGAGTAAAACCTGTTTCCCCAACTCCGGATGAGAAAGCTCCCGGCCACGGAACATAATGGTTACCTTGACCTTGTCGCCGTCCTGCAGAAAACGCTGAGCGTTTTTCAGCTTAACATTGAAGTCATGATCCTCAATATTGGGACGAAGCTTTACTTCTTTTACCGTAACCACTTTTTGTTTCTTCTTGGCTTCTTTGTCGCGTTTCTGCTGTTCGTATTTGAACTTGCCAAAATCCATAATGCGACAAACCGGCGGCTTGGCGGTAGGGGCCACCTCCACTAGGTCAAGATGCTGCTCCCCAGCAATGCGCAACGCCTCTCTGGTCAGCATAACGCCCAACTGATCACCATTGCTGCCGACCACCCGAACTTCCCTGGCCCGAATCTCCTCATTGATCTTTAAACTCTCTTTGCTAATTGCCACTCACCTCCACTTATTTACGAACTATAAAAAAACTAAAAACGGATGGTATATACTACCATCCGCCAAAAAGCATAAATATACATCATGCCCATATGGACCTTACGAACTTTCCGTTGTAAGGTGAGAAGCGGATGGCTTCTGCTTACTACTATTCTTCACTTGACTATAATATCATTCACCAGTTCACAAGTCAAGCAATTTTCAATTTTTTTCCCTGATTTCCTTAAGCAGCTGGGGCACGAACTCCGCTACCGGCTGGCTGCCCAGATCGCCCTGGCCTCTTTTGCGCACGGCAACACTGCTCGTTTCCTGCTCCTTATCACCAACCACCAGCGTATACGGCACTTTTTGCACCTGAGCTTCACGGATTTTGTAGCCGATTTTTTCATTCCGGTCGTCAATTTCCACCCGGATATCCTGCTCCCGCATTTGCTGCGCAACAGCCCGGGCATAAGCGACATGACGGTCGGTAATAGGCAGCAGTTTAACCTGCACCGGCGCTAACCAGGCCGGGAAGGCTCCGGCATAATGCTCAATCAGAATGCCGATAAACCGCTCCATGCTGCCGTAAGCCACACGGTGAATCATAACCGGACGGTGTTTTTGTCCGTCCTCGCCGATATAGTTTAGATCAAATTTCTCTGGCAGCAGCATGTCCAGTTGGATGGTGCCGCACTGCCAGGTACGTCCGATGGAATCTTTCAGATGGAAATCTATTTTCGGACCGTAAAACGCACCATCGCCAGGATTAATCTTATAATCCATACCGCACTCTTCCAGGGCTTCCTGCAAAGCCTTGGTTGCCACTTCCCAAATCGCATCGTCGCCCATTGCCTTTTCCGGTTTGGTGCTCAGCTCAGCGTGATAAGACAGGCCAAAAGTGCTGTATACCTGGTTAAACAAATCAATAACCCCTTTAATCTCGGTCTTGATCTGCGACGGCAGCATGAAGATATGGGCGTCATCCTGGGTGAAGCTGCGTACCCGCATCAAGCCGTGCAAGGCGCCGGACAGTTCATGACGGTGCACCAGACCCAGTTCGGCCGTACGCAAGGGTAGGTCACGGTAGCTGTGATGCTGGGTGCGATATACCAAAATACCGCCGGGACAGTTCATCGGTTTAACGGCATAGCCTTCGTCATCAATTTGGGTAAAGTACATATTGTCCCGGTAATGATCCCAGTGGCCCGATTGCTGCCATAGCTTCTGACTGAGAATAATCGGCGTTTTGATTTCCTGATAGCCGTATTTTACATGCAGCTTACGCCAGAAAGTTTCCAGTTCGTTGCGGATAATCATACCTTTGGGGTGAAAGAACGGGAAGCCCGGCCCCTCATCCTGAATGCTAAAGAGGTCCAGTTCACGGCCCAGTTTGCGATGATCCCGTTTAGCGGCTTCTTCCAGCATGGTAAGGTAGGCGTCCAGTTCGGCTTTTTTCTCAAAGGCCGTTCCGTATATCCGCTGCAGCATTTTACGTTTTTCATCGCCGCGCCAGTAAGCTCCCGCTAACGTTTGCAGCTTAATCGCTTTGACCTTGCCTGTGGATGCCACGTGGGGGCCGGCACACAGGTCGACAAACTCACCCTGTCGGTATAAAGAAATGACGGCATCTTCCGGCAGGTCGCGAATCAGTTCCACCTTGTAAGACTCACCTTTTTCCTCAAAGAACCGAACCGCCTCAGCGCGCTCCATTTCCAACCTTTCAATCGGCAGGTCTTCTTTCACGATGCGCTCCATCTCAGCCTGAATACGGGCTAAATCCTCCGGGGTAAACGTAACGGGCGCATCAAAGTCATAGTAAAAACCGTTGGCAATCGCCGGACCGATAGCAATCTGCACATCGCTATACAGCCGTTTTACCGCCTGGGCCATAATGTGGGAAGCACTGTGCCGCAAAGCATCTTTCCCTTCCTGATCTTCAAACGTCAGAAACTCTATTTTGGCGTCCTTGGTTAGCCGGCGGGCCAGGTCCAATACCTTACCGTCCACCTTCGCCGCCAATGCGGTTTTGGCCAGGCTGCGGCTGATTGACTGTGCCACTTCTCCCAGTGTCTGGTTGGCTTCCACTTCCCGAATCGAACCGTTGTTTAACTCAATATGAATATGTCCCATTTGTAATCCCTCCTAAATAAAAGCTAAAAGCTGACAAAAATAGAAAACTCCCGTCCCACGTAGGGACGGGAGTATACCCGCGGTTCCACCCTGATTAGTTTTAAAAAAACTCATCTCGTATATGCTATGCTAACGGACATATAACCCGGCCCGGCTTACTTAGTACTTTGCACCCCCTAATTCTGTATCATTCTGGCGGTATATTTTTCGCAATACTGCGTTGTCAACGTCTTACATATTTCCGATATGTGCGACGTTTCCGCCTTATCTTGCGAAAAATCTCCTCGCCAGTCTAGCACAGTCTTAGGGGCTGCAAGGTACTATTCAACCGGACAGTTCAGAGGCGGTAACAATAGGTAGCTACGTTAAAGATGCTTGCAGCCGGTGACATCTTCTCTCTGTAACGCCTTGCTTATTGCCATATCCTCGTCATTACTTTTACTTTACTATTATATTCTCTAAATTATAGCTGATCCCTTGCCTGTTGTCAATTATCCGGCGTAATATTTCCCAAAACATATGGCCGGCAAAGACTGCAGCCCTTGCAGATTGTCACACGGCCCTCAAATATATTTTTGATGATCTCGACCGTATCCTGCGTTTTTTGCGGGTCGCAGCCATGCAGTACAATCTCTTGCGGTGCCAGGGTGATTAAAGCGGTAACCAGGAGGTCCCCATAATTAATTTCGTCCGCGCTCTGACTGATATAGCTCTCGAGGTACTGATTGTGGATGGAATTACCTGCCGTGTCAATGATTTTAAAGACTCCCTCAGGATCGATCACTATGTGCACTTCATCCGCCTGGGGTTCCTGTATATCGACAAAATAACGCAGTACACGGATGAACTCTTTATATTCCAATTCCATCATGAAGTCCTCTACCACATCATCCACCAGATGGACCAGTTCTTCGCGATAATCTTTCAGGCGAAAGTTGATAAATCCTTCCACCACCAATTCGTGATGATGATCCAGATAATCGGTCAGTCTTGACAATATTTGCTTGCGGCGATCAACCAGGCAGAAATCAATGACATTTGTTTTATTCCCGTTTAATGCTTTCAGGGTGTTCTCATAAACAGCCGTCCGTTCTTCCTCGTTGAAGTAATGGTAGTTCTGGTTAATGATCTTGCGGATAATATTCTTTTCTTCATCGGCCACAATCAATTCGGAAACAATTTGAGCCACATAATCCTTCAAGAGCTGCTTGATGCGTTCATAGCTGCGGAAGGATAGCTCACCGTCGACGACATTGCAACCAAGAAAGGTATAATTGCCTTTGCTGGTTTCATCTATCGCGACCTGAAATCCTTCCTGCGCCAATGCAACACAATCTTTCTGAAGTTTTACCCGAATCTCATCCGTTGCTCCGGTCAAGCCTACAGAAAGCAATTTCAAGAACCTCACTCCCTTCTAATGTATTATATGTACTAAAAAATATTTGCATACAAAAACGGGCAGGCTATCGTCTGTCCGTGTAAAAAACATTTTTATACGGACAGACTGTACTTGCAATAATAAAATTACTATGGTACTATATTCAAAAATGACTTAATGTGAATGTGATGACAGGGATAGTACGTATCGCGTGTTTTGCTCAGAGAGCCGGGTAAGGTGTGAGCCGGCGCAGGAACCGCTACGGAATGCCACCCTCGAACAGCCTGCGGAAAACTAATAGTAAGCATGGCCGTAGCCTGGCGTTAACAGGAAAAAGTGAGCCCCACAGGCTAAACTAGGTGGTACCACGGGAATATTTTCTCGTCCTTTTCAGGACGGGATTTTTTTATTTTATAAGGAGGTTTTTTACGTGATTGAATTATTAGAGCTCTTAGAAAAGGACCATACCCTGCCGCTTGACCAACTGGCGGTCATGCTGAACAAGCCTCAGTCGGAAATTGAAAAAGCCATCAAGCGGCTGGAAAATGAAAAGATCATCGTGAAATACCACACGATCATCAACTGGGATAAGGCAGGGGTGGATAGTGTCACCGCCATTATCGCCGTAAAAATAACGCCGCAGCGCGAAGTCGGTTTTGATTCGGTAGCCGAACGTATTTACCGGTTTCCCGAAGTGCGCAGCCTGTATCTGATGTCCGGAGCCTATGACCTGCTGGCCATGATCGAGGGCAGTTCGCTCAAGGAAGTGGCCAACTTCGTATCCACCAAACTTTCTACCATTGACGGCGTCGTCAGCACAACCACGCATTTTATGCTGAAAAAGTACAAAGAAGCCCATGTGATCATGGATGACCGGGAAGCCGATCACCGGTTGGTGGTGTCGCCATGAACTGGGCTGAACGCATCTCGCCGGTAGTCAACTCCATCCCTCCCTCCGGCATCCGGCGTTTTTTCGATATCGTTTCAGAAATGGAGGACGTCATTTCACTGGGCGTAGGCGAGCCTGACTTCATTACGCCCTGGCATATTCGCGACAGTTGTGTCGACGGCCTGCACCGGGGCTATACTTCCTACACTTCCAACTTTGGCCTGCTGGAGCTTCGCGAAGAGATTGCCCGGCTCAAACAAAATGAATTCGGCGTTACCTATAATCCACGCAACGAGATTCTGGTCACGGTCGGCGTAAGCGAAGCGCTTGACCTGGCGATGCGGGCTTTGCTTTGTCCCGGCGACGAGGTCCTGATCCCGGAGCCCTGCTATGTATCGTACAAGGCCTGCGTCACCCTATCCGGCGGCGTTCCGGTGCCTGTATCGACCACTCTGGAAACAGAGTTCCGGGTAACCGTAGAGCAACTGGAAAGCAAAGTTACACCCCGTACCAAGCTATTAATTATCGGCTATCCCAACAATCCCACCGGTGCCGTTATGCCCCGGGAGGAGCTTGAAAAAATCGCCGGTTTTGCCAAAAAGTACGACCTCATTGTCATTTCCGACGAAATCTACGGTAAGCTGACCTATGACGGCCAGCATACCTGTTTTGCTTCCCTGCCGGATATGAAAGACCGTACCATCTTGCTGGACGGTTTTTCTAAGGCCTACGCCATGACCGGCTGGCGCATCGGCTATGCCATGGGCAACCCCGATTTTATTGCGGCTATGACTAAAATTCATCAGTATACTATGCTTTGCGCGCCGATAACTGCCCAGATCGCCGCTATTGAAGCCCTGCGGCGCGGCGAAAAGGCTGTCCAGCAGATGGTCGGCGAGTACAACTTCCGTCGCCGGCTCATGCTGGACGGTCTGCACAACGCCGGTTTGTCCTGTTTTGAGCCCAAGGGCGCCTTTTACATCTTTCCTTCTATTAAAGAGACCGGCTTATCGTCCTTGGCTTTTGCCGAACAACTGTTGAAAGCAGAGAAAGTGGCTTTAGTCCCCGGCGATGCCTTCGGCACCTGCGGCGAAGGCTTTGTCCGCTGTTCCTATGCCACCTCCAGCGACAATCTGGCCGAGGCCCTGGAACGCATCGCCTGTTTCGTAAAACGGTTATCCCGCTAGAAATATAAAAAGGCCGTAAAGACAGTCGTTCCTGTCTTCACGGCCTTTTCCGTTTATAAAAATTAATCCTTGACCTTGTTATATAACGCAATAAAATAGAACACAATGGCAATGATACCGGCAATCTGGATAAATGTTAAGTTATGAATGTCCAAAATAGCAATCCATGCCACAAACAGCACCGATAAGATTTTATCCTTTGTCGAAAGCTTTTTAAACAAACGCTTGCTTCCCCCTTTTGTTCTAGCTGCTATTATCATACCACAGATTGCCCAAAAATTCTAACCTAAATGGAATAACCCCGCAGCCGGCCGGGGCTGCGGGGTCGAAAAAATAAAGAAATGAAATCAGGGAGAAAACATCTCTTTATTTGTCCCGGTATCTCCGAGATGTTTTTAGTATACCCCTTTTTTCTTTGAATTCCGTTTAGCTTAGAGCTATTTTGCTGTTTTTTTCTTAAGAATCAATCGGAAAGGATTCCTTACGGTGTCGGCGAATTGTATAGGATATAACAGAAAGGATACAGTGATGATCTACACAATTACCTTTGCCATTGGCTCCAAGCAGCCTGATTATGACCGTCTTACCGCCGCACTCCGCGCCTTGGGCGATGCCATACCGGCCCTACCGTCCGTGTGGCTGCTGGACAGCCTCTATGACGCCAACCAGATTTTCGAGGCCATCGGTCGTTACCTTGCTCACGAAGATCGACTGTTTGTCGCCGAAATTACTGACAACAGCATGGGCTGGATTGAGGAGCCGGCCAGTTATTGGCTGTCGCAAAAATTCGGACTCTATTAAAAAACAGCGCTTCCTCCAAACAGGCCGGCTATATGCCGGCCTGTTTTTGCTGTCCTCCCACCTGGCGCACCAGCTTAAGCAATATGGCTGTGATAACCATGACCGGTATGGTCGCGCCGGCGATAAAATCAACCTCCAGCATTTGATAATACAGCCAAACCCCAATGCCCCAAACGGCCAACGCCGGCCAGTCAACCAAGAGACCTGCTGTCACCTGCCGGCGGCCGTGCCAGAAATAATCGCTGAACAGAACAGCAAATAGCGGTGCAAAAACTGAGCCAATAGCCAGCAAAAAGTCCTGATAAAGTTCCATATCCACCGCAAGCGCCAGTGCCGTACCGATTGCCGTCAGTACTAACGCCATCCATTTTTCATTCCAGGCCGGCACCAGATTGGCAAAACTGACTCCGGCAGAATAGGCATCCATAAATGTAGTCGTCACAGTGGCCAGCACAATAATGCCCAGGGCGCCAAAGCCCAGACCAGCGGCCAGCATCATGGCCGACGGATCGGCACTACCGCTCACCAGTGCCGCTCCCAGGCCGATAATATACATCCAGCAGCTGCCAACAAAATAGCCGGCCCAACTGCCCCACACGGCACCCTGGCGGTTTCGGGCAAAACGGGTGTAGTCGGCGATCAGCGGCAGCCAGGATAACGGCATAACCACGCTCAACTCCAACGCCCCGCCAAAAGATATGCCGCCAACCGCCTCTTTGGTCAGAGCGCCGGTATCATGAAAGACGACCTGGCTCAACATCACCGTTACGCCCAGCAGCAATACCACGGCAGCCATATTCAGTTTTTTCCAGCCTCCTTCGCGGCCCAGCGCAATCCATAGAGCTACCAGCGCGCCAATAAAAAGACTCCATACTTGCAGCTGGTCCCAGCCCCACAGCAGCCTGGTCACATCATTGGCTGAACGGGCAGCCGAAATGATCATGACTGCCGTCCAACCCACCAGTTGCAAAATATTTAAAGCAGAAAAAAGATAAGAGCCATATACCCCAAAAGAAATTCGCGTAGAAAACAAGGCTGGAATTCCCTCGCGGGCACCAATGTAGCCGCCCAAGGCCAGCAGCGTTGTTCCGGCCAGATGACCGAGGAGCACCGCCAGCAGTCCCTGCTTAAATCCCAGCGGCGCCAATAGACCGCCTGTCATAATCTCAGCGATTGATACCGCCGCACCAAACCATAAAAATAAAAAATGACTTCCCCGTACCGTCCGGTTATTTTCCTGCATCTTAGTTCGTTCCTTTCCTAACAACCATTGATTTTCTTATCCTGGCTCCCATTAAAAGATTAGAAAGACTGCAAAGACCCCAAGCTTTTAGTGGAAGTTCAGTATTACATCCCTACGGGATAAAAAAACTGCTTTCAATTACCATCAGCCCGGTCAATAAAAAAAGCATCCTCACGGATGCTAACGGTTAAAAACAGGCCCTTCTATCCGTCATCCCTCCGCTGGCATTATCCAGATCAGGTTACAGGTCATAGACATATCGGGTCTATATCTCAGCCGGCCTTCCCAGCCCCCTGTGACAGGTATGTAATTGGTATCAGCGTATCACAGATTTATCAAAAGGTCAATTTATTCCGGAAAGAGCTTCCGCAAAAACCCTGCTGTCTGCCTGGCAATGCCGTTGGCGTCGAGACCATACTTTTTTAGCAGCAGGGCATGAGCGCCATGCTCAATAAACTCATCCGGCAGCCCCAGGCGCAGCACACGGCTACCCGCCAGCCCCTGGTCGCTAAGACATTCCAGAACGGCAGATCCAAAGCCGCCAGCCAGCACATTTTCCTCCACCGTAATCAACGGACCGGTTTCCGCTAACAGGTGAATAACTGACCGGTCCAGCGGTTTAACAAAGCGGGCATTGACTACCCCGGCGTCAATACCCTGTTCCTGCAATTGCGCGGCAGCTTGTTGGCATGGGTTTACCATGGAGCCGATAGCAACCAAGTTAACATCCCGCCCCAGCCGTAATACTTCGGCCTGCCCGACAGGCAAAACCTGCAGCGGTTCACTCAAATCGACCCCGATCCCGATCCCGCTGCCTCGCGGGTAGCGCAGGGCTACCGGCCGATTTCCCTGCAGCGCCGTATACAGCATATGCCGCAGTTCCCCCTCGTCCTTCGGAGCCATGCAGATCAGATTGGGTATATGCCGGAGATAGGAATAATCAAACACACCGTGATGCGTCGGACCGTCTTCCCCTACCAGACCGGCCCGGTCAAGAGCCAGCACCACCGGCAGCTCCTGCAGACAGACATCGTGCAGCACCTGATCATAAGCCCGCTGGCCAAAGGTGGAATAAAGCGCAATGACCGGTTTCTTCCCCTCACAGGCCATCGCCGCCGCCATGGTCACCGCATGAGGTTCGGCAATACCTACATCAAAAAAACGGGCCGGGAAACGGCCGGCAAAAGCTTTTAGCCCCGTTCCTTCCGGCATAGCTGCCGTAATGGCGGCTATATTTTTATCGGCTTCCGCCAGGGTCAGCAAGGTGTCACCAAATACCCGGGTATAGGTGGGTGGTCCGTCCTTTTTGATAATCTCGCCGGTTGCCGCATGAAAAGGTCCTACCCCATGAAAGATATCGGCATTTCGTTCGGCTGGAGCATATCCTTTTCCTTTGCGGGTCAGCACATGGAGGACAACGGGGCCGCTCATTTGCTTTG
Organism: Propionispora vibrioides; assembly: GCF_900110485.1. Taxonomy (NCBI): domain Bacteria; kingdom Bacillati; phylum Bacillota; class Negativicutes; order Selenomonadales; family Sporomusaceae; genus Propionispora; species Propionispora vibrioides. The sequence goes on from NZ_FODY01000005.1 coordinate 51,726, forward strand.
CTTTTTCCAACAGTCCGGTCAGGTCGGCCAGATCGTGTCCGTCGATCGGACCGAGATAGGTAAAACCCAACTCTTCAAACAGCATCCCCGGAATAAAGAAATGCCGCACACTGTCTTTCAGCCGCTCCGCCGTCTGAACCATCCGGTCACCGATCGAGGGAATACGCCGCAGCAAATGTTCAAGATCTTGTTTGACCTTCGCATAACCGGGAGCCGTCCGTATTTTGGCAAGATAGCCGGACATGGCGCCTACATTCCTGGCAATGGACATCTCATTGTCATTCAGTACCACAATCAGTTTGGTGCCGATATGCCCGGCGTGATTCAAAGCTTCATAAGCTTCCCCGCCAGTCAACGACCCGTCGCCGATTACCGCCAACACGTGATTGTCCTGTCCCGACATATCCCGCGCCACCGCCATGCCGACAGCCGCCGAGATGGACGTACTGGCGTGGCCGGTGGCAAACGCGTCATGTTCGCTTTCACTGCGCTTCGGGAAGCCGCTGATACCGCCCATTTGCCGCAACTCATGCAAGGCACCGCCCCGCCCCGTCAATATTTTATGGACATAAGACTGGTGACCCACATCCCAGATCATTTTATCCTGTGGGCTGTCAAACACTTTATGCAAAGCCAGGGTAAGCTCCACCACCCCCAGATTGGGAGCCAGATGGCCGCCTGACCGGGCTACCGTTTCAATAATCAGGCTGCGGATTTCTCCCGCCAGCAAAGTAAGTTCGGCAAAAGTCAGCTTCTTAATATCTTGCGGACTGTTGACACGTTCTAAGAAAGTATGCAAAATTCGTTCTCCCTCCTGAAACTAATACCGGAAATAGTTCGCCATGTTGGAAGAAATCCCCTGCCATTTTGCACAAAAGTTCATTTTTACTGCTCCGCCAACTTTGAAACTGGAAGCTACGGCGAGGCAAAGTTTTTGTCAGCCAAGACGCCTATATGTCGACTGACGACCACGCCGGCTGACGAAATTTTGACCGTCAGCAATTTCTGTTTACAAGGTTTATGGAGCACTAGAGATCTGTAAACTCTAAACCTATAGAATGAATTGCGAGAGATTTTTCGTCCTGCAAGACGAAGGAGGTGCGCATATCGGGAATACGCAAGCCGACGGCAACTAAGCAGGGCGGAAAGATCTCGTAAGAACACTAAGAATTAGGGATTACAGACTACCAGGTAACATAAAGAAATTTTACAGTTCACCTTCCCGCCGGCTCATCCGTATAATAAAGTAAAGACACAATAAGGGGTGGTCCTGTTGGTAATTGATTTTAATGAGCAAAAGTTCCGCAACGAAGTCAAGTCAATGGTTCGTCCTTTTGGCTTAAACAAACATCAAGTGGATGAAGTCATACGGCACGCTCTGGCGGCAGTCCGCCGGTCAAGTAAACCGGTTCGCGGCAATCCGGCAATTCCCGGCAAAGAAGAATGAAATAAAAAGAAACTCACCTTCCGGATTGGTAAGGTGAGTTTCCTCATGCTACAACATGTAAAGACACAACCTATCTATTTATGGAAAAATCAACAGGTCGACGTGTCATTATCGTTACCGATGCAGCAAAACAACAACAAAATAATAATAATGATAATAAACCAGCTACCTCCTGGTCCAAAGCCACCATTTCCACCCCAACGCATGATTATAACCTCCTCATAGCTTAATACAGAATCTACTGTATCCTATGTCGGATGAACGTTAGAGGTTACTCTCCCGCCGAGAAAAATGAAAGTTATGCTTCAAAGACCCGGGCCACATCCTCCAGGCACTTGGTAATTTCAATATGCTGCGGGCAATGGCGCTCACATTGCCTGCAGGCAATACATTCCGAAGCCTTGCCATGGATTTTGGTGTAGTTATTGTAGTAGAGCTGCTGCAGGGAAAAGCCCTTACTCACCGCTTGCTGTTCCGTATTGTACAGCGCAAAATACTTGGGAATCGCTATATTTTTCGGACATTCATCCACACAGTACTGGCAGGCGGTGCAGGGAATGGCAATCGCCTCATTAATAATCGTAACCGCCTGTTCGATAATAGCCTGCTCTGCCTGGCTAAGCGGCTGAAAGTCGCTCATGTACTCCGTATTGTCCAACAGTTGCTCCTTATCGGACATCCCGCTCAGTACCATCATAACCCCGTCCAGACTGGCAGCATACCGTACCGCCCAGGACGGCACCGATAAGTCCGGCCGGTACCCCTTAAACAGCGCTTCCGCTTTTTCCGCCACCTTAGCCAGCGCCCCGCCTTTGACAGGCTCCATCACAATAATCGGTTTATTGTGTTTGCGCGCCACTTCGTAGCACTTCCTGGACTGGATACTGTCATTATCCCAATCCAGGTAATTAATCTGCAGCTGCACAAAGTCCACTTCCGGATGGGCCGTCAGAATTTCGTCAAGCAAAGCAGCATTGTCATGATAGGAAAACCCGACTTTTCTGGCCTTGCCTTCCCGCTTCTTTTGCTGCACAAAACCGAAGCTATCCAATCGTTTGGCTGTTTCGTAATTGGTTACGCCCAGATTGTGAATCAAATAATAATCGAAGTAATCAACACCGCATTTTTCTAATTGCTCATTGAAAATGCGCTCTTGATCTTCCTCGACTTTGAGAAACATCGTCGGCAATTTGCTGGCCACCGTAAACCGGTCGCGCGGATGGCGCTTGATCAAGGCTTCGCGCAAGGCGATTTCGCTCTTGCCGGAATGATACATATAGGCAGTATCAAAATAAGTAAAGCCTCTCTCCAGAAACAGATCGACCATCTGATTCAACTCCGTGAAATCAACACTGGTCGGATCATCCTGCTTAATCAGCGGCAATCGCATAAAGCCAAAGCCTAATTTTTTCGCTTCCATGTCGTACCCCTCCATGTTGTTATGGAATGATTAGGGAGTGTCTTCAAACAATTAGCGAACTGATCAGTGATGCGTGACTTTCGTGACAGACAAGACAAAATTTCGCAGGAATACTGAACTTTATTCCCGGGAATTTCAACGAAGTATGGCACAAAGGGCGCTGTCAGCGGACGTTCCGATCATTTGAAGACACGACCTAACTAAAATGCCGGAAAAAGGATAGCCTAGTTCAGGCATTGTCTTACTCTTTTAAACCCTAGTTTAGCACCTGGAGTGAACTCCATGTCAAGCGGTTTTTACAAAAACGGCAAAGCGGACTGCCGCCTTCATCACACCACAGCTAACGTCAGGCTTCCGTCAGTAAGTCCAACAAGAGGCCTGCGCATCATCAACCACCGATCATCACACGCAGCCCCTTGGCGGCTCCACTGGCTACATACGGCGCCAACTCGCTTGGGGCCAGCATATTTACAGTAGCCAGGCTATATGCATATACTCTGCCAAGCTGTTCATACTTATTCCTGCCCAGTGTATGATAAGGCAGCAGATGCACTTCCTTAATCCGATATCGGACAGCCAGGTCAAATATCCCCTCCAACACGGCCACCTCATAATTAAAGCCTGGAATTACCGGTGTTCTAATGATAATTTTTTGCGGGTTCTTTTTGGCAAGATAAGCTAGATTGTTAAGAATGACACCCAGCTCGGCTCCGGTGGTCGCTTTTAATATTTCATCGTTTACGTGTTTTATATCAAAAAGAAACAGGTCGATATAGGGCTCAGCTTCCATCAGCTTTGTCAAGCCAGTCTGGCCTGTTGTTTCTACCGCCACATGCAGCCGCCCGGCCTTGAGTGCCTTGAGCAGAGTCAAAAAGCCGTCATACCGGGTAAAGGGTTCCCCGCCGGAAAGGATAACTCCGCCCTGTGAATCTTCATAGTAAGCCCGGTCCTTCTCCACTGTCGCGAGCACCGCCGCAATTTCCATGTTCACACCGGGAAAATGTATCGCTTGCTGCGGGCAAAGCTCGCCGCACAAGCGGCAATTGCCGCAAAGGCTTCTGTCAAACACCAGACGATTGTGCTCATTTAAATGAATTGCCTGCTGTGAACACTGCTTTATACAGATGTGGCATCTGACACATTTTCTTTCATTATACATGAGCTGTTTGCTGCTACCTTGTGACTCCGGATTGGCACACCAGGGGCAAAACAGCGGACATCCTTGTAGAAAAACCACCGTTCTGATCCCCGGCCCGTCATGGAGGGCAAAACGTTCGATCTCCAGAACGCTTACCACTAGCTTCGCTTCCTCCTCCGGCCTACGCATATAGATGGCGGCTCAGCAATTCCTGCTGTACATCAGACTCCAGATTAACAAAAACCGCGCTGAAACCGCTGACCCTTACAATCAGATGAGGATACCGTTCCGGGTGAATAACCGCGTCTTCCAGTACTCCTTTGTCGACGACCGTGACCATCAACTGGCAGCCCCCTTTACGGAAATAGGTTTTGAATAACGCTTTGATTTTTTCCCGATTCTGATTGAACAAGACGGGGGAAAATTTAATATTTTGCACTGCTCCCCCGTGATATTTCGCCTTAAACTTAGTCAGTGAGTTTAACAGTGCCGTGGGACCGGACCGATCAGCGCCGCCCTGCGGATTGTTGGCCGGATTCATAAACATGCCACTCAGTCTGCCGTCTAAAGAAGCGGCGGTTTTTCTCCCCCATTCCGTGTTGAGCTGATTGTTACTGATAACGATCAGGTAATAGGCCATGCCGGCCTGTATGCCCCGGTCCCTGATTCCCTGGGCAACATACTCATAAAATTCATTGGCCAGAGAATCTGCAGCCTCCAGGTCGTTGCCGTATTTTTCACAGCGGAGCAAATCCAGCCTGATTGCCTCATACCCTGCAAAATTAGCCAGTGCGGCTGTCTGCAACTGTTTCAAGGTATATTTCTGCTTATCAAACACCAATTGCTTTATGGCATATAACGCGTCCGATGTATTGATATTGCCATAGGTCTCATTGGTCCCGCCCAAATAACGGATTCCACCGTCCAAAAGAGCTTTACCCCGGGCAATACAATCATCCATTAACAGGCTGGTAAACAAAAATGCCGCTTGCTCGTTCATAACTTTATAGGAGTATAGTTGGGCCCTCATCGACAGGTCAAAATAATAATCCAATAGCTCCAGAAACTTGCCATATAGCTCCGCAAAACTCTGGAAGGTTTCCACCGGTCCGATTTGAACCGGTCCCGACTTTCTTATATTATCCATCGGATCAACGCCCTCATTTAACACGATCGTTAATAATTTCAACAGGTTGATGCAGGTATTGGGTGTGCCGGTACTTTGCCCTTGTATGACAAACTCCCCGCAGCCAAAGGGAACATATTGTTCCGCCGTCTGCTCATCGACGTTCATGGCGTACATAACGGCAGGAATATTGACCTGATCATTGTACAGCGTCGGATAGGTCACGCCCTGGCCCAGCAAATCCAGCGCCTGATCAAAGATGTCCTCCGGCGTGTCCTTCGACAGGCGCAGCGTAAACTGAGGCTCCACATACCGGCACTCGCCGGTCACCTGCAGAGCAAGCCTGGCAAATACATCGGCTTCCTTCGGGTGCTGCCGGCCCTTGCCACCCACAATAATCCGGCCATTAACCGTAGTTCGCCTGTTTTCAATCAGCGTCCACAATGTCTTTACATGCTGCTTGGCTTCTTCTTCCGTGATTCTATGATTAGTTAAATCACGGACAAGAAAGGGACCGAAGTAATCGTCAAGTCTGCCATAATTGATAACCCCAGCCAACAGCGCATACAGCCAAAATAGCTGCAGGGCCTGGTGAAAGGTTTCCGGTTTATCCTGCTTGATTTTTTCCAGGCTGTCAAAAATAACCTGCAATTCTTTTTTTCTATTTTTATTGGCCTTTTCCATATGCCGCAACACCATGGTTTGCAAATAACCGGCACAATCTACGAATAAATCTAACACCTGCAGAGCGGCCTGATAAAAAAGATTATTCCGGTCATTTGTCTGATGAGTTTGAAGCAGCCGCCTTAGCCCGCCAATCCCTAAGTCCAGCAGTTTGGGATAGTCCAGCATCATGCCGCTAAGTCTCGCTGTAGCAATCAACGGAAAATCAACATCCACAAACCGGCCGATCGTGGCTTCCGTTAAAACATCCCTGCAGTATAAAGCCTTGGTATCATGCTCCATCCAATACCGGTACAACGCATCGACCCGTGCTTTTATCCTTTCGTCCTGAAACTGATTCTTAAATTCCCGCAGCTTGTTAAACACACAGTAATGACCCACACCGCCTACCGAGGTGACACAGCCAAAGCCTATGGGCAAAAAATCCAGCCGCCCAATCAGGGTGTCGGTTTCCTCCAGCTCCCGGAAAAGCGCCGGATAGATGGTTCTCAGGCAAGCAACCTCTCTCATTTCCTTTGCTAAGCCCAACGAGTCCTTATGTGCCTTTGTGTACCGCTCCATAATTGCCAATTGCTCCAAGGGAGATTTTTCCGATGGGATTTTCTTGCTGACCTCTACATTTTGAATCCCATCTATTTGGGACATAACCATTTTTTCATCTCCTTTTATCTAAGCTGTCAATTACAGTACTACCCTACGGCGGGCAGCCATCGCTTAATGCTTGCTGCGTTCGGCATCACGCCAGTTTGTCTGATATCCGTTCAACAAATCCACAAACCTTTTGGCAATCAGATGCGGTCTGGTAATCGCACTTCCCACCACAACGGCATGGGCCCCTAAATACATGCACTTCATGGCGTCTTCCGGCGTATAGATATGGCCTTCCATCACCATATACGCATCCTCTTTAAAGTCCCGGCACATCCGGGCAAACTCCCGTATATCCGGTTGTTCAATATGTTTGGTTTCCGCCGTATAGCCGTATAAGGTGGGTGCTACCAGGTCTGCCCCCAGTTGAATCGCCCGCTTGGCTTCCTCATAAGTGGCCACATCAGCAAAAATAATCGCTTCGGGGATTTCTTTTTTCAGTACAGGCAGCAGCTCATAGGCCGGTCTGCCCTCCTCCGTAAGCTGACTGGTGCAATCAAGGGCAATGATTTCGGCCCCCGCTTCCCACACCTGTCGGCAGGCGTCCAGGGTAGGAGTAATAAATACATCGGTATGCTCATACCAGATTTTATATAGTCCAATGACAGGCAAATCCACCTTGGCCTTAATGGCTTTAATCTGTTCCGGCGAATTGGCCCGAATGCCGCTGGCACCAGCCCACTGGGCCGCTTCCGCCATTTTGACAACCATGTCATCCGTATGAATCGGATCATCCTTTTGCGTTTGACAAGACACAATTAAACCTGCCAACGACTCAATAAGCTGCCTTTTCTTAGGGTCCTGGGTTTTCATAAATACACTGTACCTCCTTTAAATTTAGATTACAACAACTTTACTAATTACCTCAAACAATTATCTCTCTTCCTTTATTATACACCGCCAACAATTCTTTTCAATTCATTTTAATTCATATTAAATCATTTTATATCTTTACATCGCATTATTAGTTTATATAAATTACATTTTCTCGAAGATCCTGACATATAGTTATCTAATTGTCCAGCTTAACGCACTATATAATCAGCGTAATCTAACACAAAACAAATAGAGGCCCCGGACTTGTTGCTCACAAGGAGAACACCGGTAACCTCTTCTAACTTAATACATAATGATTTTTATGTTTATTTTTAAGTAAACAAACTATCTCTTTTCATTTAATCCTAATGCTTTTTCTTCCACTAAACTTGCAACTTCTTCTTGTGCCTCTATGCTTAGCGAAATTAAATCATGCGCATTGGTATCCTCCTGATAGGCTTCACCAAACACGCTGATAAACTTCCGTCTTAACTCCGAAGCAATGTTGATTTTTACCAAATTAAACTTTTTAGCTGCCAAAATCGCCTCTTTGGGAATCCCGGATCCGCCATGTAAAACTAACGGCACTGGGCACACTTGAGAGATTTTCTCTAAAAGAGGCAAGTCCAACTCCGGTTCTAAGTCCAAACCATGCACATTACCCACCGCTACGGCCAGCAAGTCGCAATTTGCCCTTGATACAAAATCAAAAACCAAAGCAGGATTTGTTTTGTCGGTATCACCGTGAGCAATATCTTCCTCTTTACCTTTAATTGTTCCTAACTCGGCTTCCAAGGGAATATTATAGAAGTGGCAATAGTCGGCGCACTTCCTTACCAACTTAATATTGTCTTCATATTCCAAATGCGAGGCATCAATCATAATCGAGGTAAAGCCGGCATCTACACACGCCTTGACATCTTCAAAGCTACGGCCATGATCTAAATGCAGGGCAATAGGCACATCGACTTTCTCCAAGGCCTTATTGGTTAAATAAGTAATGACCTTGGGATGGGAAAGCCGCAAGTTATTGGAGGATATCTGGATAAATCCCGGAATATTGGCTCTCGCAAGTCCCTGAACAATGGCATTCGTCATTTCTAGATTTGTGGTATTAAAGGCAGGTAAAATATAACAATTACTTTTAGCATATTTGATCAAATCAAAGCCATTAACGATTTTCATCTTTATCACCCTTTACAGAAAATATATCTATCATCATAGTAAGTTTACTCTAACTAGCTATAACCTCTTCCAGTTCTGACACAATTCGTTTTGATAACTCCAACGCTTTGACATAGGCAAAGCTGGATTTTCTTACTGCTTTAGCAAGCAACACAATGCTAACCCGTGGTTGCTCGTTATCTTGTAGAAAAATATCGACATGCAATTTTTCAATCCAATTATCCTGTGCTTGCTTCTCTCTTATTTCACATTTTTTAATTTGAGTATACTTAAATATTTCCGGCAGCCTGTTTCCTGACGTAAACATCCGATGATTAGGTAGACAAATAAGCTTGTGCTTCTCATCAAACAATACGATGTTTTCGATCTTTTTGGTAATTTCAAACTCGTCAATACATAACTGATTTTTCTTATACTGATTATATATCTCCAGCAAATCGGCATATTCTTTCTGCACAATCGTCTCGGTAAAATGTCTGCTTACTATAGCATAGCAGGCTTTGCAGACATATCCACCAATGAATTTAAACCTTCCTAAGAATACACTTTTATTGCAAATAGCACATGTTACAGTAAACACGCTGCACCTCCTTTCCCCGTAAAATTGCAAAACTTCTTCAAGTACCAAGCTTTATCCAGGAAAAATTGCCTTTAAGGCGGGATATATTCTTTTATATACGGAGTATTTTTCTTCATATAAGCTGTGTAGTTGCTCATTAGGCTGAATCGTTTGGGCAACAACCACCTGCTTATCTACTACTTCTTCGATAGAATTGCAATATCCGCAGCCATACAAAGCCAATATACCGGCTCCGTAAGCAGGACCGGAGCTAATGTTCAATTTATCCAGCGTAATATGCAAGACGCTCGCCAAAATCTGAAGCCACAGTTCGCTCTGTGCGCCACCACCAACAATCTTAGCTCTTTTAAATTCTATTCCCATGCTCCGTAAAACCTCAACAACATCCCGAAAGGCAAACGCAACACCTTCCAGCACGGCTTGAGTCAAATGCCGTCTCTCTGTATGAATGCCTAAGCCCAGAAACGCGCCTCGAATCAACGTATCGGCAAAGACCAGCTTATCTCCGGTCAAATGGGGGAAAAACATCACATCATTTTTTCCCAGCTCATCATAGTTAATCTTTCTTTGCTCCCCTGCATAATCATGGGTGGCAAGTACATTCTCCATTAACCATTTATTACAGGAGGCACTAGCTTGCACCACGCCTTGCAATAGATTGATCACCGTATCATCGGCAATAGAAAATAAGATATTTTTTGCCCTTCCGCTAAAATTGGCTTGCTTGCAAGGCACACAAATCACACCAGAAGTTCCTAAGGATATAACGGGATAATCAATATCAATGCCGCCTGCCGAAATCGTGGCCGCCGGATTATCGCCTGTTCCAACTACCACTTTTACGTTTTTGCGCATTCCTAGCATACTGGCTAACTCCTCTTTTAAAGAACCGGCGATAGCTGCCGAGCTTTTAATTTCAGGCAAGATATGATCTATGCCAATCATCGCCTGCATCTTCGCCGACCATTGCTGCCGGTCAAAATCGAATAAGGCGGAAGTGGACGCATCGCAGTAATCTGTGGACATAACGCCGGTTAAGCGATAAACAATATAATCTTTGGCAATCAGCATGGTTTTGACTCGGCGGAAATTTTCCTTTTCATTTTCTTTCAGCCATAAAAGATTAACAGCCGGAGAACCAGTAGAAATTATGTTTTTTAATTTTTTAGTTTCATTATCCTTGTCAACTTCGGTTTTTACCCTGCTAACCAAAGCATGGGTTCTCGTGTCATTCCACATGATAGCCGGCCTGATACTCTGCCCCTTGGCATCCAGCACAACCGTTGTATGCATCTGTCCGGTAACACCGATACCTTCCACCTTTGAGGCATCACCGGGATCTAACAGCTCTTTCATTCCCGCAAGTATATTTGCGAACCAAATTTCAGGTTCTTGCTCTCTCCAGCCAGGTTGAGGCGAAAGATTATCATAGTCTTTGGTTACCGTTTCGAGCGGTCTGCCCATTTCATTGATCAATACTAATTTAACCGCAGAAGTTCCCACATCAACACCAATAAAAAGTGCCATCCATCGCCCTTCTTTCTACGAAAGTTCCGTTTACGATTTTCTCCGTTAATCAAATCGTAGAATCGTTTTTAAGGTGTCCGGGCGCGAAGCTTCCTCAAAAGCTTCTGTTGCACTTGTATACGGATACACTTTATGAATTAGCGGAGTAAAGTCGATCATTTTTTCAGCGATTACTTTAACTGCTTGTTGAAAGGAATATACCGTCGGGCTAACCGATCCTGTGATAACAGTCTCCTGGGAATGAATACGACCACCATCAACTTGTAAGGGAGTATTAGGATGCATGGAGCTGAACAATATGCACCGGCCAGCCGCACTAGTCATGCGGATTGCTTGTTCTGCCACCGCCGGAATAGCCGTAGTATTAAACACAACCTCCGCCCCTCTATGACCGGTTAACTCTTTAACGTAATCCACCGGGTCCTTTTCCCTTGGATCAAAGGCGATATCGCAGCCGTACATTTGAGCAAGGTTCCTCCTTTTCATATCCGGTTCACTTAGAATGACTTTGGCACCTCTCAGCTTGGCTAGCTTTATATGCAGCAACCCCATAACTCCACCGCCAATCACTACGACTAGATCACCGATTTCAATTTTCCCATGACCGATGCTATTGAGAACGCAGGCCAGCGGTTCTGTAAATGCCCCAATTTCAAAAGGGATATCCTCCGGTAATACATATACATCACGCGTATCAATTGCAATATATTGGGCGTAGCCGCCAAAACCGGATATTCCATCCTTTGAATAAAAAGTCTTACTCACAGGCGCTTTTTCACATAAATTTTCTCTACCCTGCCGACAATAGCTGCATTCCCGGCAGGCAGGAATGATATAAGACACGGCATGTTGACCAATTGAAAATTGATTTTTATCTACCTTGTCCCCCAGTGCTACAATTTCTCCGCAATACTCATGCCCGCCAACCCGGGGTAAACTGTATGGATTATTCCCTTTATAATCACGAATATCATTTGCGCAAATTCCGCTTGCCCTGATTCTCAATAATATTTCACCAGTTCCGGGGCTTGGTGTTGCCAATTCCCGGATCTCGATGTTTTGGGCTCCTACCAGCACTAGTGCTTTCATTTTCTTTCTCCTTTTACCTTTATTTCAACTTATGCTTATCACGACGGACTATCATTTTATCCATAATGAAAGAGTAAGTAAGAGTAATTTTAGAAAGTTCCTCCTAAAATCACTCTTATTACCCCATAATCACCGACTTATGACTACACCAAAATCCCTGTCAGTCCGCCAATGACACCGATGGCGATAATCATGGCGATAATCTGCAATGAAGTTTTCCTGCGTTTTAGCAAAGAATAAACTAATAAGGTGAAACCAAAAGGCAAAATAGATGGCATAATTGCATCTAAAAATTGGGTTTGTACATTAAAGGTAGACGTCGAACTAACAATATTTAATCCTACCTTCATGGTGACATAGTTGGATATTAATCCTCCCATAACCATGCAACCCATAATCTCCGCGCCTTTCAGTATCTTATTTAGCGTGCCTTGCTCTAGGAAGTTCATGATGGCCTCAATTCCCGATCTATAGCCAAACATAAAGTTAAAATAACTAAATGCATAAGCTAAAGCGACAATCACGGTACCATAAATGATAGATCCTGCAACAGTTCCACTCAAAGTAATATCTATACAAATTGCCAATAATATGGGAATAACCACTCCCTGCCAGATAGTATCTCCCACTCCAGATAAAGGTCCCATTAGTGATGTTTTTATACTAGTAATAAATTCTCCCGGTACTTCTGTTCCTAAAGCCTTTTGCTCTTCCATGGCAACTGCCATACCTAAAATACATGCTCCAAACTCAATATGCACATTAAAGAACTCAATCTCACGCCTCATTGTTTCTTTTCGCTTTTCAGGATCATTTTTATACAGCTTCATAATGAGAGGAGCAAACATATGGGCACAAGCCTGTCCCATCATTCTTTCATAGTTATAGCACGTTTGAGGAAAGGTTTCCCAAATCAGAAAGGCTTTCATTAAATCTTTCTTGCTTAGCAATCGTTTTTCATTTTGATCACTCACTTAAAGTCCCCCCTTTTGTAGCAGGCTGCAGTTGTACATAGATGATGGCGATAATGGCTGCAATGACGCCTAGCGGTAATAAACTTAGTTTAGAATATACGGCTAGCACGAACCCAAAGAAGAAAAACACCCGGGCATCGCCCTTAAAAATATATTGTAGAGTAATGCCAATCCCTAATGCCGGCATCATTTGACCAATAACTTTAAAAATAGTTAAAATATTACCACTGAGTAAATTAATGAAATTGAGAATGTAAGCCGATCCATAATAAGCTGCCAGACCACAGGGAATAACTGTCATGACAAAGCACATAAGCTGCGGGAAAAGAACATTCGCTCGCCAGATTTTGTGATATTCCTCTCTTTCGATATATCTATCCGCGGCATGAACAAAGATCGGATCAAGCGTCATCCTCCCATACCAGACAATCGTCCCCAATAACCCGATAGGCACTGCCAGCGACAAGGCTGTCGTAGCATCTAAATTTCCCGTAATGGCAAAAGCTGTTCCCAGAATCCCAGCCAATGCCATATCGGCTGGCATGCTGCCACCAGCGGAAATGAAGCCTAAGTAGACCAGATTAATCGTGGCTCCAATCATAGCTCCTTTCAAAGGATCTCCCAGTATAATCCCTACAATAAAACCGCAGACAAGAGGTCTTTGCAAAGACCAAAGACCGACGAAAGGAAGATTCCCAATAGCAAAAAAGTAAACCAAACCGCATAAAAACGCATCGAACGCTGACATCATGAATCCCTCTCTTTCACAATATAGTGTTAGTCACATTCCGTATCTGAAATCACCAACAACGTTTTACCAAACAGCCAGTAAAAAAACACAACCATTATCTCCTAATGACCTTTAGGCAAAGCCAAGCAAATGGGCTTGGTGTAGCTACTTCACCAAAGGACGAATTCACCGTAAGATCGCATCGGCTGCTTCTCGGCTAAAAGAACAGGCATTTCTGATGGGAAACTGCTTTTCTATGATAAAATGGGACGTAAATTTCCAATGGCCCATGTATACGGTCAACCAAGACAAAACTTTGTGATATCACGCGCTTACCTGTCGATACAGAAAAACTTTCTGTAGAACTGCATTAACTCCATGTTCCGCAAACATCATTAGCAAACTAATTGAGTTTACCGCTACACTTAGAAACTCAAAAGCTTACTATTGCGTAACCTCGCTGTTTCCATGAAAGCCCCTTATAACAAGTTTTTTATATCAATTGATCTTTGATCAGGAACTAATTGATAATAAACATCTATGCCTTTATTGATCATATTCCGAATTGAATCTACTTCCTCTGGTGAACAGGACACGTTCTTAATAAAAGGTTTTCTTTCTCCCCGCAGCCCCATACCGCCTAAAATGACTTCTTTGATTCCAACACCGCCATCAATTAATGCTTCAAAAGTAATCGGACTTTTGGTCAATATCAGAATCCTTTCGCCAGCGTCAAAGTTACCTTTTAAGTCATTAATTCCCTGCTCAACAGAAAAGACATCCACCGTAATTCCAGACGGTGCCAACGCCTTGATAATCCGTTTATTGAATGGATCTTTTTCAACCAATTCATCTACGATAACAATTCGGGTTGCATTACAGCTTGGTGCCCAGGCAGTGACTACCTCGCCGTGAATCAGCCGGTCATCCACTCTTGCCACAACGATATTTTTCATTTACATGACCTCCTTCAAATAATTTTTTACATCAGAAATGGAATCTTTGGCACTTTTCATAATTTCCGCACACAGTTCCTCACCTTTCAACAAAGTGCGTTTATTCATGATTTCTATGAATAGAGGTAGGTTAATGCCCGTAATATGATAGATAGGATAATCTTTCATTAAAGAGACCACCACATTAAAAGGACTGCCGTGAAATAAATCTGTCAAAAATAAAAACTCTTCTTTGTCTTCGGAATTTTTCATCTCCTCCTCCAATAAATTTCTCAGGGTGTGCGTACTATCAGTAGGATATAAGCCAAAAGCAACCACATTCTCCTGTTTCCCAATAATCATCTGCGCACTTTCCAATAAGCCTTTGGCAAAACTGCCGTGGGATACTACTATGATTTTCATTCTTCAACCTCTTTTCCGTTATAATTCATCCATTTCTTGTTGGCGACATATCACTGAGTATTTTTCTATCTGATGTCTGCTCATCTATAATTAAAGCAAGTTTCGTGCCAAAATGCGTTTCAATCAAAAGTTTTTTTAATCCCTACATTTTGTTGACATGAAAAAAAAAGAAACCGGTTGATTTACAACCAGTTTCAAAATATAGGTTTATCAGTCAAATGTGTTTCGCAAGTGTTTTAAATATATTAAAGATAAAAACATATTCCGTGTCAGGAATGCAAATCTCGAAAAACTCTTCTACTTTGCTGAGTTTAACCTTTATTAAAGAAATCATATCCATATTCGTTTCCAAAATAGCATCCGTTTTATCGTATTCTAAAGAAATATTTCGCAAAACTCTTTCTATCATACAAGCACAATGGAAGATAAACTTGATTCGCAGGCAATCATCTATTTCAACTTCTAAGCCATCCGCTATTTCCGTTAATACTTGATCAAACATATGATAAATTTTTCTGGAATCCAAAAAGCTAAGTGTTTCATCTAAGATCCTTAAAATGTTATCTTGAAAATAATCATTCATCTTATTATGATTAAATTCAATAATAGCTGGCGTATCCCGATTATTATATTCTTCCGATCTGATTTTTTGTATATCGGCTGTTAAATCTTCGATGTCCAGGTCCGCTAAAAATAGTGATTTACGGGTAGCTTCAATCACGATAGGCGTACTGACCATATCAATCGTGCTGGTTTTAATGCCTGTTTCTTCTGTAATCATCTGGGCAAAGGAAAGCAATGATCCCATATCGACCAATAGCAGCACTCCCTTGCCGCGATTGATTTCTTTTACTTTTTCTTTGACCTTTTCATAGATATCTTTAATATTGGCTGTTAACGGCATATCAATCCCATACGCGTGCTCTGTATCCAGCAATTGATTTGCCACTTTCGCCATGCCTGTTGCAGTATTATCACCATGGGCCACAACAATAACGCCAATATTCTTACGGACTCCTACTTCCCGAAAAGCATATAGAAACATGGTTAAATAAGCAATTTCATCATCCGGTATTTTAATATAGAATTCGGTTTCGAGTTCGCTGCGTAATTTTGTAGCAACCTGGAACTCTTCCTTATGTTTAGGCTGCGTCTTATGCTGATTATCTATGTAGTTCTCGTAGCCATTATGCAACCTTATAATTAAAGCATTGATATGCAAAGCCAGTCCGTATAATATTTTTTTATTATAATCTGTACCAAATAGCTTTGATTCGTTTAATACTCTTTCAATGATATCAATAATTTTCACATCAACAATTTTAGCAATTACATCTTTAGTATAATAAAAATTCTTGGTTTTAATCTTGGAAAACAATGTATCAAAGTAATTATCTATCTGATTATTTAATTCTTGCAAGATTTGATTTTCCGGTAAATTGCTGTTAACTCTCTTCTCCCAGCTTTTTTCGATGATTTTGTAGAAGTTATCACTTAAGCTATTATCCTGAAGCACCAATGGCTCTTTATCCTGATCAGTTTGAGAACAATCAAAAACAATATCCGTTACTAAGGTATTATTAAAATTTTGTGTCATATTTTTCCTATATTCACTAATTTTAAAAATACCATCTTTCATATTACTAGATAGCTGAGACAACTTTACAATAATCATATCCTGCTTAAACCTTATATATTCCAGGAAAGCTTTCGCACAGATAAGCTGTATATTGCTTTTTAACTGGCCTATATTGGCATTGCACTCATAAAGCATGAGTATCCGTATCAATTCATGATTGACTTTAATCGAGGTACCGATGCGCTGCGCTTCTACTGAAAAAAATTCATAAATAAAATCCTGCCTCTCCTGCAGGGTAAACTCACTTAAATCCGGCATTTTTATTATCACCGGTATCCTGCGAAGAAAAGTACTTAATACGGCCGTATTGGGGTCCTCTGTTGTTGCCGCGATAATCCTTACATTAACCGTATGATAAAGATCGGTCTCTCCCAATTTTCGGTAAATTCCTTTATCCATAATCAAAAACAGCATTTCCTGCCCTTCCGGCGGCAGTCTATGAATTTCATCTAAAAAGAGGATTCCCTGATTCGCCCGGCTTACCAGACCTTCCTTATTCTTATCCGCTCCGGTAAAAGCTCCTTTCACATGTCCGAAGAGATGAGATAAGAGCAACTGTGCATTATCCGTATAATCAGCACAGTTAAAAATGACGAAAGGTGTATCCTCTTTAAATATCTTTGTTTCTATCCCGTATTTATACATGGCTTCCGCAAAAGTAGTCTTGCCTACGCCTGTGGAACCGGTAATCAATGTATGTAGTCCGTTAGGGGGATATAAAATAGCGGCCTTAGCCTGTTCAATTTGCGTTTTCAACGAACCGTCGGCACCAATATAGCTGCTAAACACACTGTTATTCTGTTCCTGTATAACCTCCTTAGGGAAGTTGTTCTTATTTTGATTATGCAGCAAATAGTCTTTAAACGCGCTCATGTCATCAAACGTATTATCGGCAAAAACCATGCCCAGCTTTTGTTCCATAATCCCCTTGTGCAAATAATAGACTGGCTTGCCTTTTATCTTTAATAACTTGTTTTCTTTAAATAACTCATTTAATTCCTTGCTGGTATTGGCTCTGCTGATATGTAAACACTGTCCGATGGTTGTGGCATCATAACCAATCTGGCGTTGCTGCCCAATAGACTGTTCATCAATTTGGCAAGTTAATGTTTCCAGTTGTAAATATACTTTCTCTTCTCTTTTTAATACAACCTGATGATCCATATATTCTCCACCAATCTATATACAAATAGTGAGTTCAGCCGATGGAACACAAACAGCCGGAAGTTTTTTGCCACACAAAACCGTAGCTACTACAGGTAATCTCAAAAATTAAAATTATTTTGATAAATGTCTAAAGTAATCTTACTAGAAATGATAAGAGCAAGCAATCATTTTTTCCTATATTAGTTTATTGTGGAGCGCTAAATTCGTGCGCTCCACTGGCTGAAGCCAATAAAAATAACCTCCGGCATACAAGCTATGCTGCGCCGGAGGTTGATGACTCATAGAACTGATAAACCGTCTAAATCTCTTACTAAGTAATTAAAAGCAATGCGTTCTTGTTCTAGTCGAACGCCCTTCCCCCATTTATCATCCTGCAAAGAAACAAATAACTGTTTTTCTTCCCCTGTTAGTTTAGTTAATTCACCGACAACCGGTTTATCCTCGTCGCTCCATAATTTTTTATGGTCTAGTAAAACCGTTTCATTCATCAGCAGTGACTTCGTCTGCGGCAGAAAGTGACGAATTTGATTTAACATAGCAAAGCCATGCGTATCAATATCACCCCAATAATAAACATCTTTATCTCGAAGCCATGGTATAAATTTTAATACATCAAGCCCATATCCTAATCTGAAAACCACCAAACTCTTGCTAACCGGAGGAAACGCAAGACCGTTAATCTCATTTTCTGTAATAAACACTCGGTCAACAGCTGGAGAAAAGGCAGCAAACTGCGACAGAGGAATTTCCATATCAGAAACTCCCTGAGCAAGCAGCATTGGATCCAATAAGCGAAACCGAATCCTAATTGGCTTCATCTGCAATCCATAACGCAATTCAAAAATTGTGTTATTCTTATCAATTGCCTGCTCCGGTAAAACAATATCCAACAGTTTCGTGAACAGGCTTTTTCTCTGTTCAATAAACTTTGTATCGATACCGCTGATATCCAGTTGGCGCAAATACAAACCCGATCTATGATGCCCAGAAAACCATTTCAATACGGCTACAATCTGATTCCATTCCTCACCAATTTCTAAAACTTTAATCGGGTGTTCAAATACCCATTCACTTAAAATAGGCCACTCTGTCATAATCATCTTGGTTAGCTCGCCAAACCACTTTGCCTCCCGCTCTTTTTTTAACAAACGCAGCGCATCCTGCACGGTAGGGATGACCACATGGGTCGGGATTACATTTCGCCCCGATTGTCTGTGATGAATCTCCTTCTCTACCAATTCATAGCCATGCCCAAGGTTTTGCTTACTCTTTTCTTTTAAACTTTTAATCCATGCAAAAATTTCTGAAAAATTGGTATTAATCTCGGAATTTTGTGGTCTCTTAAGGGATATCTTTAACGGAAATAAATCGTCCTGAGCCAGTACGTGTTGCAAAATCCTCCCACTCTGCCACCTCTTTTCTAATTCTGCCTGGATAGTCTTAGCATCAGACCATTTTAACATAACGAGCAGCCTCCCTTAGCTTCCGCTCTTTCTCAAACTCTTCAATGGTAATATTTCGTACCATTGACTGATGCGACACATCGTCATGATGCACCAGCCCCACATGGGAAACAAATTTAGATATTGTCGGAATCTTAAGCAAAGGCGTAACAATCATAAGCTGTAAATCCAGGCTTTGAAATAAATTTAACCCAAAGCGGGCTGACTCATCCGAACTTTTTAAAAAAGCCTCATCAATAACCACAAAACGAAAGGACTGAGGATGATTATTTTGTCCCTTCAAGCCAAAATGATAAACAAGGCTGGCTGCTAAAATTGTGTAGGCTAACTTCTCTTTTTGCCCGCCGGACTTTCCTCCAGAGTCTGTATAATGCTCATATTCCTCATCTGTTTCACGCCAGCGCTCTGACGCAGAAAACAAAAACCAATTACGCACGTCAATGACTTTCTTAGTCCAGCGCGCATCTGTTTCGTTTTCTCCCTCACGCCCACGGAATCGTTCGATAATTTCTTTTACCTGCAAAAATTTCGCTTCCGTATACTGCTCCTCTTCCTCGCTACCGAAGAAACCTTCGGTGCAGGTCCGCAAGCGCACTCGAAAATCTTTAATATCCGAGTCATGGGTCTCATCATATTCAATTCTTATATAACGATCTGGATTATAGTCAATATTATTGAGAGAGTCATTGATTTGATCAATACGATCGCGAATCTGTTTTTGCGCTTTATATAAATTCTGTTGAAACAATGCAATTTGATTGATTGCATTCGTGTGAAGCAATTCCTTAAAACGCCGCTCAAAATTAGGCAAGCCGTCTTTTTCTAACTTCTCCAGGATTTTTTCATACTCGACAAACGCCTCAATGCTTGCATCAATGTCCTGCATTTCCGCCAAATATTTATGGCGATAAGAACTCATCGTACTCACAACAGTCTGACCCGTTTTCTGAATCTCCCCGTTCAAACTATCCCGTTCCCCATCAAGCCAATCCCGGTAGTTTCGCTCCTGTAGAGCGGCATTTCTCAAGGTAATTGATTGATCTTTCAATGCATTCATCTTGTTTTTTTCAAGAAAAGCATAGTCTTTTTCCCGCATCGCTTCCGTCGCCTGTTCAACAATCATCTGACTATTTTTATAGTCTTCCTTTAAACTCTTAAGTTTGTCTTTCAATGTTTCTTCTTTGGATTTTAAATCAATCAATCTTTTCTCTTGCTGCTTTTTCTTTTCGGTTAAGTTTTTCAATTGTTCCTGCAGAGCTTTTAATATGTCATTTTCTTCCTCTAACTGTTTTTGCCGTTCTTTTTTTTCAGCAATTTCCTGCTCTTTTGCAACCGTATCAATTTCAGAGAATGCCTTAATCCGTTCCAGTTCCTTTACAGCGTCAAGCTTAGCTTCATTCCTTTTCTGCCGCTCCCTGATCTTTAAAAGTTCCTCAGACACTTGCTGCAGTTGGTCTTGAGTCTGCTTTACCGCTTCTTCTAAAGCAGCAACTTTTTTTTGATTAGAAAATCCTAATATAAAGTTACGGCGATCATCCAAGGCACGACGGTCGTCTTTTTCGTGACGTTTTCCATTCACCTTAATCTGTCCGGCCTTCGTGACAGCATACCGTTCATGGCGAAACTCCTCTATGGTCTCACAGCAAACATAGCGATAGCGCTGAAAAAGTTCCTGTGATAACCAACTGCCAAAAGAAGTGTCCGGTTTAATTACTAATTTGTCTGCGACCACCGAAGCGGTTGTTTCTTCCTGCAAAGGCTGCCGTTTTTCCTCATGTACCCGGTAATATACGAAGCGGAGTCCTAAGTTCGTCTTATCAACCCATTCCGCGACGGAACGGTAATATTTTTCAGGCACTAGCATTGATAAGCCAAAATTATGCAGTAAGCGCTCCAAAGCACCTTCCCATGTAGCTTCTTCGGGCTTTATCTCTAACAACTCGCCAACAAACGGAATTTCCTGCTCTGCAATATTTAGACTCTGACACAATTCCCAGCGCTTTTCAATATAATTACGAGGAATGCTCGTCTTTCTGGAACGAAGCGATTCTAGTTCCGAAGTATTGTGAGTTAGTTCATCCTCTATCCGCTTCTGTTCTGTAAGTTGCTCAACAAGCATCATGTCCAATTGATCTTTTATTTTGACCTCATATTCGCGCAGCTCAAAAAGCTTATTAAAATTCTGTCTAAAAGCTTCTGATGAGTCCGGAGGAAGCAGTTGTAAAACACCCGCCTGTTTTACATATTGATGGCGTATATCCTTCATCTGCCGCCATTGTGTCTCATTTTGTTCAATGGCCTGTTTAAGTTCCTCTAATGCACCGCCGCCATTTTGATAAATATTCCGGTTTAAAGCTTCTAAATCGCGTTCGTTATTATTGAGTTCTACTTCCGTCCGGTGCCGCTCTTCTTCCTTAAACTGCAAAGTTTGTTCATGCTCATTTATTTCTGTTATTAACAACCGAAGCACCTGTGCGGCAACCCAGGGCGCAAGCGTTGTTCCAGCTTCTACAAACTGCTTTAAGGCCCCTTGCAATTGCTCATACTTTTTTCCCGCTCTCACAATGGGCTGCAATAATGATATTTGCTCTTTGGCTTTTAGAACAGCTTCATGGGCACGGTCAAGATCGTGGAAATGACTGATAAGCTTTTCAACATCTTCCGGCGTATTCGGTTCTTCCAGCATATTCGCCCGGACAAATTCCGTAAGAGATTCTACTTTTTTCATGGAAATTGTTTGTTGGAAAAGATCCAACGCCTGCTCATGCGCAATCCCAAATTTTCTACAAAAAATATTAGCATACCTTGTATAATCATCCAAAACTTGTACCTTGTCATCACTTTTAAGACGTTTCCGCAAAATTTTCATATTACATTGAAACTTGGAAAAATCATCGGCAATTTTCATTTCCCGATCGGCGACCACATAAAAACGCTGCGGCGGCTTTTGCGCATCTGCAAACCAGAACACTTGCGCTAACGTAACGTATTGTGATAACCCCTTATCAAAATAAACAGCTAGCAGAACCGAATACGAGTTTGCATCACGCAATGCATCAGGGAGTCCCTGCCCCTCACCGCTTCGTTTCATACCAAAATAGCCTTTTACGTAAGAAGCTACACTTCTCTCCTTGGCACTTGAATCTGCCGCCTTATTATAAGTCACTTTTCGAGGAGATACCAAAAGAGTGCTCAAGGCATCCACCAAGGTCGATTTTCCCGAACCAACATCCCCCGTTAAAAGAGCCGTTTGGCCTTTAGGCGTAAAAGTCCATACTTGCCCATCAAAGGTACCCCAATTATACACTTCCAGTTTATGTAAACGAAAACCCGGCGTATGCCCAAAGAGCATACCAGCTTCGTCTGCTTCACAATTAAATAAATCCCTCACATCACTCCCCCCTCATCCGCCCCGTCGCCATTGGCATAGCGTTGATACCCTTCCAGCTTATTATTAAGGTTATTTAACCACTCGGCATTAACAAAACTACGGATAATACGCTGTACTTCAAAAATATTGTCTTTGCCGCGCAGCCGTCGCAGGAAACCTAATTTCTCTACGCGATCGATATGTTTATCTATATCGCGCATCAATTTCGCTTCATTGGTTGTATCCCGCAAAAACAAACTCATTCTTTCAACAATTTGCTCTTGTGTAAGAATAAGCCGTTGATCTCCGCTTGTAGAGTCAAACTCCAGCAATTGCTTTCTGAGCAGCAATAAGAGTAAACTAACAGGATAACTCAATGCATGGCGAGGCACCAACCGCGGAATTTCTTCCTCACTTGTGTCATATTCTCGCTGCTTCAGGTAACCATATCCATCCATCTCATCAATCATAAAAGTAAGCCCTAATTTACTTACATATTCTTCAATTTTACCTCGCTGGCTTATCAGAACATCCCACAGTTTCGGATCAGTCTCTTTTTCTACAACATTTTTGCAAAGTGCTACGACCGCACGTGAAAAAGCTAACGCATCCCCTTGTCCCATCTTTTTTCTCCTTTAATTATTACTTTTTACTCAAAAAAATAACTTTGGGCACAGTAGCCTTTCTCATCTTGCCATTTTCATCAGTCCAACCAATCGTTTCCTCACTGTCAGAGGAGAAACAGTCGTTCCCTTTTTCACCGGCAATCACTAAGTACGTCAAAAGTTCCGTAAGCCCAAACTGCAAAGGATAATGTTCAATAACTTGCGTTAAACTGATTGTCCCGTGAGATTGCAAAAGATATCTGATCCTTCCCTTCAATTCTTCCTTATCAACATAAACTTGTGAAAAAAGGGCATCGGCATCAATCATTGCATCCCCTTCACTAATATTGTCATTTTTTATTTCTGGCCGTTCCGGCGGTGAAAATAGAGGCCTATCCATTGGCAGGGAAAATTCCGGTTTACATCCGTCCAATTCCATAAAAGCATCGCGCGGCGGATCATTTCGGACAGCTAGCGCCCGGCCTTCAATTTCACGGACCAATTGCACAATTCTTCTCTCTTCTTCTAAAAAGTTCTCGTCAACATAACGGCGCAATTGCTGTGAAAGAAGGGCAATTGTATCCTGTACATGAGCGCCTGCATCAATCCATTCATAATGAATATTGCGCATCCGACGCTCATTGTCCATTTTTTGCACTTCCTCCATAGCCAAAACTTTATCTAAATTCCTTTCAAAAATCTCCTGATAAGACGGTGCCATTAAAAAATTCCAAAAAGAAGTAAAGCTTCTCCCCTGTTCTGAATGAGCAATTCCATCTTGTTCTTGAAAAATAGCGGTAAGAAGTTCGCCCTTGCCTCCGCTCCAAGTAGAAATCTGTTCACGCAAACCACGATCCAGATCGCGAAACTTCTGTTCCACAGCGCGAAAATCCGAAAGAATTTCCCGAGCCGTTGCCATTGCCTGCCAAAACCTCTCTTTGATCTGCGTTTCGTCTAATAGATCTACTTTGCCTGCTTGAATCTGCTCAATCTCCCGATCAATTTTTTCCTTTTGCCGGTTCAATTCAGCTATTCGTAAAACCGGGTCAGCCTCTGACCGTTCTACAATCTGCTGTATTAGATCAAACACAGTAATCAGACGTGATTCTGCACCGATAAAAGAGCGCTGCTTTAAACTTAAAAGCCAGTCAATCGCTTTTTGGGCCGAGGAAGTAATATCAAAATGCGCTTCATCCTGCCCTTGCGGATAAAACTTTCGCAGCCAGGCATGATCATCATCCGCCCAGCTTTCCACATATTCACGAGCAGCTCTAGGCAACGGCACCTGCTCTTCCGCCTCATTTATTCGGTAGATATAATAATCAAGCTTCGCAATCAATTCCTGTTCACCAACAGACCTTTTATTCTTAGCAATAAACTCATGATAGAGAAAGGAAGCAACAAATGACGCATGTGGCGAAGCTAATAGACGCCAAGCGGGATTTTTTCGCCGCAGTAATTCAAGAAATTGATAGTCCATATGTTCTGCTAATTCATTTTGTAAGTCTGCCATTTTATTTCCCTTCATTTTCTATATTTGACAATTAAGAAAGAGTCATAATTCACTGATTTTATGAATTATGACTCTTTCTTCCTATTGGATTAATTTTCCTGCAAAATCACTAATATATTGACAAAAATTATCATTTATCCTATTTCTTGAATATTACGTGTAAAATAGTCCACGCGTACGGGAGCGACGGGTCCAGCCTCTTCTGGTTCTTCCATGTTGTCAGGGCCGCCCATAATCAGCGTCCAAGACTTCGTTAACATCCTGACTTTCACCTCTACGGCTCTCACCTGCTTGAATAAGAGATTTATACAATTCGTTTTCTTCTTTAAATCTTTCGAGTAAGGAATATGAGCTTGAGGTTAAATTAAAATCCAGTAATACAAAAGTAAACGACCTTATAAAGCCCCAAGCACTATAAAGTAGCTTAGGGCTTTTTCTATTCTGCTAAAATTACCTAAACAATCTTAAAATCATACTGCTTAAATTGTTCATAATCTTTTCTAATCAATAGAAATCACAATATACTTTCCAATCCGCTTTTTGGGGATTGGAATAAAAATAAAAATTCCCATTGTCTACAATATTAAATTTTGCTTTTTCGTCTGAAGATATTTGCAAAACAAAAGAATATCCTTCACCAAACCAATGTCCACTTTGGCAGAAAACAGGATACCCTCCAATTTTGTATTGAGCATAAATTTCTTCGCAGATATCATCGAAGTAATCAATCCCGTCCGTATTTTCCAATTTGAGTATGACATCTTCTATTACAGACGGAATACCTCCTCCATCCCATGTAGGAAAATCATTCTCTACAAATTCAGGCATGATGGGGAAAGGGTTCATTAGGTCGGATTTGTATTCGCATGGAACTAAATCATCAAGTGACTTATAAGTCCGAATAGTAAACCAAGGACTTAAATCTTCTGCTATAAGGTTATCCCAAATCTCCTCCGACATAAATATTGTTACAAGCTCCGTTCCCAGTAATTCCATGGGACAAAATGGAATACCTTTTAGAAAAATTGTAGCTATTGGCATCATGTTTTTGCCGATGCTGTCAAGCGGCAAATCTTCATCTTGCTGTTTCCAACCGACTCTTCCAATCCAGCTTTCAAGTAGCTCTTTTGTGGGTCTTTTCCCTCCTGTATGGAAAATGATAGCTTTTCTTTTGAGTATTTCCTTTATCTCATCAACTGTCATAGTAACCTCTCTTTTGAAAATATAAACTTCCTGTAGATTTGTTTTAATTCACACGCTGTACTGAATGCTCATAATGCAATGATTTTCCATTTTTGATAAGTTTTCCCTATAGAATTTATTGTTACGCTAGCTCCATCAATTTTTTCGCAAACTTTAAATGAGATAGTTCCTAAAGAATACTGACATAAAATTTCCCCTGAACCTATATCGAAAGATTTTACGGGGAACCCCAGAGCCAAGGCCAACAGGAAGTGTCCCAGCTCATGAACTATAATATTTGGCATCAACAGGATTAATAAGATACATCGAATACAAAATAAGCAAAGTGACAACATCAACTTATGGGGAGGATGGCAGTCTCCGCGAGTGCTGCTAGAACATTACTCTCACGCACTACGTTCAAACAAAGACAAAGCTCTAGAAATTTTAAGCGGCCTTACAAAAGAAAATGAGCCTTCTGCAACTACAGAAAGCCTAAATTGCTAAAAATACCTTTTTATATAACGCTCAGGTCCAGACCACCTGAGCGCTATTCTTTTATCGAAGCACTTAGGCAGAAGTTAGGCAGAACCAACCATACCAAAGTGCCTTACATACTGGTGGGGTTAAAGGAACTCGAATCCCTGACCTCTTCGATGGCAACTGTAAGTACACGTAAACTGAATTTGAAAACAACAGTCCACGGATACTTGTTATTACTGCTTCCGTGGACTTTTATATTGGAATTCATGAAAATCAGTATTGTTACTATTTTTAAGCTTCCTACAGTACCAACAAAGCAGGGTAGCAACATCGTAGCAACACAAAAACTATTAAAAATCTTCCCTTATAATTCCTGAGAACTCTGCATTAGAGGTACTGACCGAATGGAGCCTTACTTCATATGCAGTTTCTCCCTTTTTTAGTGTTACCAATGTTCCGACATCTGCCTTCTCAATAACTTCAGATAGCCCGAACCCATCGATTTTAGCAGACACCTTGTCGCGAAGGGGACTACCTTCAAAAGAGATACCAATGACGCTAACTCTGACAGCACCGTCAAACAGCGTACCTGTTGTACCTCTGTTTACCATCACAATCTCTTCCTTCTTCTTTGGTACAGGTTTAGGAGGTATCGAGTTTGTAGAATTTATAGGATTCGTTGGCGTAACAGTTGGCTGATTAGATGGATTGGGTTGACTAGGCTGATTAACAATCGACTGAATGGCAACTGGCCTATTTTGTTCCTCTTTTACTGGTTTGCTACCAAAAAACCAATTCCACCACCATGGTGTGCCTGTTAATAAAACTATACCAATGATAGCAGATACTATCTCACTACGATATTCTTTAAAAAACTGTGACATCGCAACGTCCCAGCCTCTCACGGAAGGGGGTTGAACCAGATTATTCTTTTTAAATTCAAAAAAAATGGGAACATCTCCACCTCGCGAATAAGGTGCTGGGTTATTCTGATTAAATTCAATGTAAAACTTGTCAAGCGACTTTTTATCAGCGGACCATTTATTGCTCAAGGTATCGATTACAAAAATATCTTTTACGTCATGTAGAAACAACGACGCTTTCATTTGTATTTGTACTTTATGCTGACCTTCGATTTTACCTAGCTTCTCTCCAGTTTTAGATATGTACTGCAATTCGCTGAATCCACCGTGAACAGGAGCATTGGGTGCTGTAGACGTAAAGTAAAATGGAGTGCAATATTCCAGGACAATATTTTTGCCATCAACAGTTACGCCGAATTTATCAACAAGGACAGTCTCTTTGCCAGTATTCGTCAGTGTAATCTCAACGAGTAACGGGTCAATATTTTGTTCTACTTTTGGTAAATCAACGACTGCTCTTGGCTCGTTAGATATTGTCTTTTGTCGGACATAATCAATTGCGATTTTTAACCGACCCTTTTTGCTTCTATTATATGAATAGGTGAACAACAGAGGGGCAATAGCAAGTAGCCACCCCACTACATCCTTTGTCTCTATCACTATGTCACACCTCTGCGTTTATCCTGTTATTAGAATAACAGGATATTTCACAATTCTCAACAAAAAACCAAGTAAGACAAAACCCCACGGATTACACCTCGGGGCAATTTTGTATTGATTACTGCTCTATAAACCATAGTCCTTCGTCGCAGAACAGGTAAATCTCTTTGCCGTGAACTCTGATGTGTATCTCATGCCTTGTCCTCCAGCCTTGAGTGAAGCCGCCATTCTAACGAATACTTTATCTACGGTAAATATCCTACCTTTTTCCCGTAAGATTGATAAAGGGCATGATTTCCCCATTTATCATGTCCTGCTGTAACCGTACACAAATACAGATATGTTATCATTATATTCTAATTAGCAAGTAGGTATTTATAATCCTGAAAAAGAAGTATATAAAATTGGCATTAACCTAATCAGCAGTTAGTTGTATATATAAAATTAGGTGGTGAGGCGTATGAGTATAAAAGATACCGATCATGTTGCGTTATACTACCCCTATTTGATGCCGACAAACAGTCTCTGGTTAAAACAGCCATTATTTTATTGGGACCATATTCAATCAATTTTACCAGACAATGCAAAAGAACGCTATCAGGTTCTAACTCCTGATCTGCAATTTCTCGAGGCAGAAGGTATATTTAGTACAATTGACCCCGGGTATATCACATATCTACTTGATCTAGATGCTATTGTTGACGATGTAAGAAAAGTACTGAAATCGTCGAGTTTTCCGCTCCTCAAAAAAGGTATTTTTGCTTCTCTAGGTATAAGTTATGAGGCTTCTTATTCGCATTACACTCCCATTTGAAAGGATAAAATGACCTCCTCTATTCTAGGACAACTTAGAAACGAAGGATTAATATTATCTATGATGATGTAGAAGAATATCTCGTTCCTACAGCAGAGGCTGGAGTCTTTATGGCAGTTCTTACTAAGCATATTGCAGAAGGTAAGTCTCCATACACAGTTCCTGTTACCGATACACTTATAGCACGAGATTTATTGTACTGTTCACCCGAACATACGAATCACCTTGGAATAAACCTTATTTTAGAAAACATTTTTCCTTCACCAGGTAATGATGTTCCACTTCAGGATATTATAGAATTCAGAATAAGACGACAGGATGAATTAAAGCAATTTAAAGATATAATGAGTAACTACTTTGCAGAAGTATCACGAATCAAAGATGTAACAATCATCTGATTTTTTTACACTCCAGTTGACCCAAATCCACCTTCTCCACGTTCGGTATCATCTAAGTCTTCGCACACTTGTACCTCAACAGAAAGAATAGGTTGTACTACCATCTGCGCTATCTTCATTCCACGCTCTACTTTAAATATTTTCTTCCCATGATTTATTAATATTACTCCGACTTCCCCCCTATATCCTTGATCAATAGTTCCGGGTGAATTCAAAACGGTAATTTGATGTTTAAGAGCTAGCCCGCTACGAGGTCTAATCTGAGCTTCTGTGCCCACTGGTAATTGTATACTTAACCCTGTAGGTATCAATGCACTTTCTCCAGGCATTATTTCTGTATCGATAACAGAAGATATATCTAAACCTGCATCACCGAAATGAGCATATTGCGGCAACTTTGCATTATCATTTAGTAATTTAACTTTTAACTTACTAATCATAGAACTTCCTCCTTAACAACCTTAATTGCCATGAATAATGATATTGCTATAGCTAACATTCCCATAAAAACACCTTTGTCAATAAAAAACAGATATGTTTCTAAAGCAGAACATGCTGGAATAAGTGCAAGTAGTCTAAAGAAGCATAACAAAAACAGTATAACTTGTAAAGTTTTTAAACCATAATATTTACCTTGTGCAAAAATACGATTAATAGCATTTGTTTTTTGTCCAGATATTATAGATGCTTTTGAGTCTTGTAATAATTTAGTATATTTCTTTTTAAATTCATCATAAACATCTTCTTTTATAAAAATAGTTTGTACTTTTCTTAAAAAATTTTTATTACTATCTGTTAATTCTTTGTCAAGAACATCCTCTGATATATTACGAAGAATGTCTACTCTGCTTGCTTGATTATCGTGATCTTTGTCTGCTGGAGTATTAACTTTGTATAATATAAGCGTCACAAATGATTTGTTTACGGGTAATTTAAGTATTAAGTCAGTTGGATTATTTAATGAGATAAGCAGTGGTCCATGCCAATTAGGATCTAAAGTAGTAGAAATATGGCCAAAGCCTTGAGATACAACGCCAACCTTAGAATGGAATGTACCAGCAATTTTCTTAGACACCCAAACAGCTTCTTCTGTCAAAATTAAAACAGTGTCATGTGGCTTTATATTATAAAAGCCATCAATAGCTGGTACTAAATCCTGGGAAGTGAGAGAAAAAACAAAATCAGTTGGGTTAAAGTTATAACCAACTGGTGTTAAATCGTCTTCTCTAAAAGGAAATATAACAATATCTTTATTTAAAGCTTTTCTTATATCTCTATCAGAAAACATAAATTATCCCCTTTTGAGTATACCGCTTTAGTAATGTAAAATACTTCATTCAATTACCAATTCCTCTATTTTTTAGTAATTTAGTAATTTGGTCAGATTGTTTTTAAAAATTGCAGAGATGTGACAAGAGCAAATAACAAATTTTCTAATATGATAAAAATAACCCTTATGGAGCTTACCCAGTAAGCTCCATAAGGGTTATTCTACCGTTGATTTCTACTTTGATTCCTTTACTCCAATTAAATAACGGTTATTAACCCACCCCTGAATTCCAATGCCATCAACACCCCGCCATCGAATAAAAACCCAATCTCCATTCGTATCTATCACCTTAACATTCCATCCAAAACACAGACCACCAATAATAGCTGCGTCAATATTAAGCTCACTTCTAACATTTAATTCACGTACTCGTACTATTTTAGCGTGTTTAAGTTCATCAGGGGAAATACTCGTAAGGGCGTTCTGGTTAGCTTCTTCCATATGGGCAATACGTAATTCCCTAAAAACTTGAATTGATTCAGGAGGATATATGTATGATACAACATCTTTGCAATAGGGCATAATTACTTGTGTGAATATTACGCAAAATAATCCAAATAATGCTTGGTTCTTATATTTTATAATTAACCCACTTAGCTTGTTAACAAACTGAATTAAATCAAATGTAGCTCCGTGAGTAGATTCAATAACAGCAACATTAAGGTCTTGTAATTCTAAATCAGATAATTTACGATCTTCTAGACAATCTTCTAGACTATCATCATAAAGTTTGTTAAATTTATCGAAATCGATTTTATTAAAATCAATACTAATAGAAGCCTGTTGAATTCTTACTAAGACATTATTTATTTGTTCCTGATTAGCGACATAGTATTTAAAAACGGGTTCTAGGCTGGCATTCATTGCTATATGCATATTTGCTGCTGCCATTACTGCGTTCTTAATCCCTTCAGTTAAGGCAGGATTATTATTAATATATCTTTGTATAGCTTGAGCTCCAACAAATATCTAGTATTGAATTTGCAAACAAGTTTCTACTGTAGGAAGAAGTACCTTATTCAAATTATTAATTAAGTTTGATAAATTCTCCAGGTCAAATTCACTCTGCGACATAAATTCTCCTCCTTATCTTAATCTAATTTGATTAATACATTCGAACTCCTGCATAGCTCAGTTGGTTAGAGCGCTTCAAGCATCGTAAAATCTATCTTCCTACAATATCAAAGAAGCGCAGTAGCAACAAAATAGCAACATTTTGATATTTCTAAGTAGTTTTTTAAGCAAAACAAAAAGCAGTACAGAGCTCATGGAGCCTTGTACTGCTTATCATTCTCTATGGTGGGGTTAGGAGGACTCGAACCTCTGACCTCTTCGATGTCAACGAAGCGCTCTAACCAACTGAGCTATAACCCCTTAAGACATTTCACATTATAGTATGAAAAACAAGAGTTGTCAAGCAGCGGCTTATTTATTTGTTATTTTAGCAATAGATAAGCGCCCACAGTCAGCAAAAACAGGCCGGCCAGATCGTTCCATTCCCAGGCCATATGCTCCAAGCCAAAGCCGCCGTAATGGTCAATAATAATGGCCGTCAGCACCTGGCCGACGATAATGGCCGTCGTTGCGTTAGCCATGCCGACTTTGGGTATGCTGGCGGCCACCAGATAGATAATAAATACACTGATCACGCCACCCAGGTATACATACCAGGGTGCTTCCGGCATGGCCGCCAGACTGCCTTTGCCCATTTTAAAGACAAACAGGAGTAGCAGCAAAATGACCGTACCAATAAAATGCACGACAAAGGTGGTTTCAATAAGACCGATTACCTTGCTCAGCGCCGCGTTTAGCGAACCCTGAATGGCCATAAATATGCCCGACAAAAGCGCCAGTAGCAGAGCCAGCATATTATTCGATAAATCCACGCAGCATACACTCCTTTTTAAAAGACCGGCCAGCCTTAAACTCCAAAGAGCAGCCATTACTGCCGGCTGCCTTGAGTGAAACACTGATTCTATTCACGCAGCATTCTGACGGAACTTTGACCGTCTGGTGGCATCAGTAGACCTTGAAGAACTTAACGTTCCTCTAAGTTTAGCTTGATTACCAGCCGAAAACAGCTCTTGCCCCGCCGGCAAGCTCATTAAATCAGCACTTTTCCAGGCTTGCTAAAAGCTTTGACCAGTCAGTTGGCTAAGAAAAAGCGCCCTGCAACTACCGTTTAGGGCGCTTTTCTAGTATGCTTGATTGCAGCGATTTTATCCATTTCAATATGGCTGCTGTCGTTTCCCGGTAAAAAGCGTGCAACTGATGGTCACCGCCCGGTACGGCAACCAGTTCCTTTCTGCCGACAAGCTGTTGATATAAGGTTTCCGCCTGAGCAAAGGGGACGGTCTCATCCTGCGTCCCATGAAGAACAAGAACAGGAATGCCCTTAAGCGAACGGGCAGCCTGCAGCAAATCATAATCGGCAAAGTCCTGGATAAAGGCAGGCGTCAGTGAACTACGGCCATAGGAATCGGTAACGTGTACCGTCTTCCCCGCCAAAAGCCGTTGGTAGTTCTCCTGTAAAGCCAGCCGGAAAGTTTCTTCCAGATTTGATGGTGCCGCCCACAGGCATAGCCCGCTGATTCCCTCCGGCTGCGCCGCAGCATAGGTTAACGCCGCGCTGCCGCCCATACTGCGTCCCAGGAGCACCAGCCTGCTGGCGATCTCCCGCCGGGCAAACGCCGCCACTGCCGCCAGTTCATCAATTTGCTGCGTCAACGGACCAAGAGGAGTAAAATCGAAACGTACCACCGACAAACCCAGCTTCACGACTTCCTCCGCCAGGGCAACCGCCCGGCCGCCGCCTTCCTTGGAACCACGAAAACCATGACAAATAATTAGTACCTGGTTGGAAGTGCCTTCGTGTATCACAACAGGTAATTGCGCATTGGCATGAATAAGCATAATGGACTTCATACATGTCCCTCCCTTCCGGCTTGTTAATAAAATAAAAAAAAAGAAACAGGCACCAGCCTGTCAATCAATAATGTATACAGTTACCTGCTGCCTGCCAAACCGCAGGGCATCGGCATGACTGTCAAACGCTAAATCGATTACGTTACCACGAATTGCTCCGCCTGTATCATCGGCGATAGCATATCCATATCCTGGTATGTATAAACGGGTTCCTAAGGGAATCACATTGGGATCCACTGCAACTAGGCCCTTGCGCAATTGAGTACCACGAGCTGTATAACTGGAATTACCGGGATCAAACGCACTATAGCCGGAGGCCCGCATGCTGATTGAGCGGCTGTAGCGGCTGGTATCCGAGCCGGTGCCGCCACGATTCAGATAAGCAAAGGTTTCGCTGCCGGCAACCCCGTCCACAGCCAATCCGTTGCTGATCTGGAACTCCGTAACCGCCCGGAGCGTCCCATTGCCAAACACCCCGTCAATAGGCCCCTGATAAAACCCGGCGTCAGTCAACAGTTTCTGCAATACCTGCACGTCATCACCACGCATGCCCACTTTGAGCGCCGTATCTCCCGGCGCGGCAAACACAACGGCATGTATGGCAAGCAGTATGCAGACGAACACTGCTGTAAGGAAAAATTTCCTCAATCGTACCACCTCTCTTTACTCGCCCCAAGCTAACTGCCATGAAAAAGACCAGGGCAATATCCCTTGCGGCTTCTGCCTCCGAGGTTAGCTGTCGGGTTAGGGTAAAAGAGAAGGAATAGAGAACCCTTCCGGATAACCGGATTCACCCCTGTATATTTAGTGGTCCCCCCGTACCTATAAGGATTCGGCATTATATATTATAATAATCCAAGCCTTCCCGCCTGTCAATGTCCATGCTTTGGCCTAAATCGCCATATAAAACAGTCAGGGCTTATTCGGCAGGCTGTACATGGTGTTCTTCGGTATAACTCCGATATTTGTCATAAATAATCCGGAGCGTCGTAATCAGCGACTTTTTAGCGCCGCCCTGATAAATCCGGTCAATCAAATGTACCAGTTCATCAACGCCGTCTTTCAGGCTGTAGCCGACCAATGAGTCCGCAATATGCCTTCTGGCCAGTTTAGTAGCCAATGTACAGTCGGCCTCCACAATTTCTCCTGTCGCCACCTTCACCAGAACGACAATTCCCACAACCTTATATATCTCATTGGCGGTTATGCCAATTGGCAATTTGGCATAACCGGAAAACAAAACCAGATCATCACACAATACTTTGCTCAGGATAAACACCACCAAATGTCTTATTCTACACTTAACCGCTTGATCGCTATATTGACATCCTTGACCAATAGACCGGTCATAAACTCAACCACACTCTTTATCCGGCACTGGGCATCATAGACCACTTCCCGGAGCACACTGCCATACCGGACGGTAACATCCAGTGAAATGGATATGCCGGTCTCCCGGTCATGGGAATTTTTTATATTAATTTGCCCGGTTTTACTAATTGAGGTATCATTGGTTGCCACAAAATCCACAATCGAAGCGATGGCCGCATCGGAAATTAAAAGCTTGCCATAATAACTAAAGGTGGGGCGGATAATCGACTTTTCGCCCAGCTTATTTCGCCGCTTGGCCTGGGGCTTCTTAAAGAATATTTCCAAAGGGTCGATCATGTAGCCGGAGAAATGAGGTTTCAATTCAATGGTAGGCACCGGTATGATATGTTTTCCCTCTTTTAGACGGCTTTCCCGCGCTTTGGCGATTTCGGCTTTTGTAGCAATGTCTTCAATAAAAATAGTCTTGCTAATCGACGGCAATTGCAAGGCATCGACAATTTTCTGCACCATGTTTTCCGAAGTGCCCAAGATTAAAATACGGGACGGCCGTACTTCGGCAATAGCCGCCCGTACCTTTTCGGCATGCTCGGGCTCCATAAAAATGGCCCGCCGCACAGCTTTAATCTTACTCGGTTCTTTCTTCGCCGAATAGCCGGCGATAATTTTACTGTCTTTTATCAAAATGCCATCATCAATGATGGCATCCGCGGCATGTTCATGTGCCACGATGAGCGCACGATGACTCTTACCGGTTCCACTCGGTCCCACTAATGCAATTACATCCACTGGCTGCCCTCCAAGCCTGCTCTTAAAAATTCTCTATACATAAAAAATAAACACCTTCCAAGGTGTTGTCAAGTGGGCCTATGGAAATTGTTCTGCACTTGCCGTTCTAACTCGGTTATGCGAGTAGTGTAATGCATAAGTTTACGCGCATACCGGGTGTTATTCCGTAGCAGTTTCTCATTTTGCAATGCCAGCTTTGACAATTGTTCACTTTTTTCTCGTTCCAGCAAGTCAAGCAAATTCATCAGCA
Organism: Propionispora vibrioides; assembly: GCF_900110485.1. NCBI lineage: Bacteria > Bacillati > Bacillota > Negativicutes > Selenomonadales > Sporomusaceae > Propionispora > Propionispora vibrioides. The sequence goes on from NZ_FODY01000005.1 coordinate 87,228, forward strand.
CCCGCCGGCTTAGCCGGAGTGCCTCGACCTTATCCTCCAGCTCGCGGATGCGAGCCTGCAAGTCTGTAATCAGGCTGACTTCTGTATCCATTAGCATCCTCCTGAAATCTTAGTGGTCCACACCACTACCCCCTCGGGGAGCAAAGATGTTCAGCCAATGACGCCGGTACGGCGACAATACCCAGCGTCTCAGGAAAACGACCGGGAATCCCGTGAAAGTCCGACCCGCCGGTAACAAGCAACCGGTGGCGCCGGGCCAATGCGAGGTATTGTTCTATATGTTCGGCGTCATGTCTGGGATGGTACACTTCCAACCCATCAATGCCAGCCTGGATGACTGCCAGAACAACCTGGTCATCGCCGACCAGCCCTGGATGAGCCAATACAGCCACACCACCGGCCTTTTTGATCAAAGCAATCACACTGGCCGGAGAAAGTTTGTCATGGGGGACATAGGCCGGTCCTCCCGTGGCTAAAAGTTTCTCAAACACGTCACCGACGGTAGGGAAATAGCCTTTGGCCACCAGTGTCTTCGATATCTGGGCACGGCCGATGGAGGTCGCCGCTCCGGCAATGTCCAGCACCTCCTGATAGGTAATATCAAACCCAAGCGCTACCAGCTTTTCAACAATACGCCGGGTACGCGTCCGGCGGCTTTGGGTCAACAGCGTCAGTTGCTCGCTTAACTCCGGTTGGTGAATATCAATATGATAACCTAAAATATGAACCTCATGACCGGGCAGATCGGTGCTGAATTCAATGCCGGGAATCAGCGTCAATGCGTCGTCCGGTGCTAAGTTTTTCTGCTGCTCCAGCAATAAAAGTCCGTCTACCGTGTCATGATCGGTAATGGCGATATAGCGTAATCCGGCTTCCCGTGCCTGCCGTAAAATTTCAGTGGGAGTATAGCGGCCATCGGAAGCGGTAGTATGAATATGTAAGTCTGCCTTCATCAGGCTTCAGCCAGGCTATAAGCCAACTCCACCAGCGTACGCACTCCCACACCCGTACCGCCTTTGGCCTGATCCCCCTTAGCTTTTGTCGTATCCGAAGTACCGGCAATATCCATATGAACCCAGGGAATAGCTTCAACAAAATGACCGATAAACAGTCCTGCCGTGATCATGCCGGCCATTCTGCCGCCGGAATTTTTCAGGTCGGCAATATCGCTCTTGATTTGCTCCTCATATTCCTCGAAATGAGGCATTTCCCACACTTTTTCCCCGGCAGCCGCCGCGGCTGCCTTGACCTGGTTGCACCATTCCGGCTGATTGGTAATAAGCCCGGAGGCGACATTACCCAGCGCCACGACACAGGCGCCGGTCAGCGTGGCCAGATCAATGATTTTCTCAACTTTCTGTTTTACCGCATAAGCAACGGCATCGGCCAGAATCAGCCGGCCCTCGGCGTCGGTGTTGACGACCTCAATGGTTTTGCCGCCAAGGGAGGAAATCACATCACCGGGCTTTACGGCTGAGCCGGACGGCATATTTTCTGTACAGGGCACCAAAGCGAGAATATTAACCGGCAGACCCAGCCGTCCAATAGCGTACATGGCTGCCAATACAGCGGCGCCGCCGGCCATATCACCCTTCATGTCCCCCATATTTTCGCTGGGTTTCAACGAAATGCCACCACTGTCGAAGGTGATTCCCTTGCCGACAAAAGAAACATAGCTGCTGCTTTTTTTATTGCCCGTATATTTTAGTATGATAAACGCCGGCGGCTGCACGCTGCCCTGAGCCACCGCCAGCAAGGCGTGCATGCCCTGTTTCTCCATGGCGCCTTTATCCAGTACAGTAAGCTCCATCCGGCCTTCCTTCGCGATCTGAGACGCATGCCAGGCCATTTTGGTGGGAGTCATGACCTGACCGGGATGATTGACCAAATCCCGGGCCAGGCTTATGCTTTCCGCAATGATTTGTGCCTTTTCCACTGCAAGGCTAAGTTTGGCGATATCCGTCTGGCTCTCGGCCAACAGGCCCAATTCCGTCACACAGACTTCTGCCTTAGCCTTTTTCTCCGTTTTATAATAGTCAAAACTGTATAAGCCAAGCAAGCTGCCCTCTACCATCGCCTGCACCGCGTCAGGCAGGGTCTCCTCTCCCCGGTACAAGGCGGCCAGTACCCGCCGGGCATTGGCCTTTTGGGCCGCCCGGATAGCCGTTCCCGCCGCCTGGCGGATTTTCCCGGCCGTCAGCTTCTCTTTGTTGCCCAGGCCAATGAAAATAATATGTTTAGCGGCCAATTTCCCGCAGGTATAGAGTGAATGGATCTCGCCAAATTCACCGCATTTCGGCTGGCGGCTGAGCAGTTCAGTGACATAGCCTGCCAGTGCCTTATCAATTTCCTCCAGATACGAGCCACTTACCTTCATATTCTGATACAGCCCGACAAGCAGGCTATCACAAGCCACTTGCCCCAGCTGCTCTTTTATTTCCACGTAGATATGCATCGTCTCACTCCTATAGCGTCAGTTCGACCGGTGTGCTTCCACAATGGCCTGTTACGTTGCCACAAGGTGAAGAAAATCACCGTCAGGTTTCTTTCCCCAACACCCGGCTATATAGAATAGTATGCCATATTTTGCAAAGATAAAACAGTAAAACCTGTTCAACAGAACAGGTTTTACTCATATTAGCTATTAGCGCGGCTCTACGATCAATTTCATGGCGGTACGTTCTTCTCCGTCAATCAGGATATCGGTAAAGGCAGGGATGCAGATGAGATCAACACCGTGAGGAGCTACAAAACCTCTTGCAATTGCTACTGCTTTAACTGCTTGATTGAGAGCGCCCGCACCGATGGCCTGAATCTCTGCACCACCACGTTCTCTAAGCACTCCAGCCAAGGCGCCTGCTACGGAATTAGGATTGGATTTTGCTGATACCTTCAAGACTTCCATGTTTAAGTACCCTCCTTTAATTAAAACGCAAAGTTAAAGTCCTATTTTATGTGGTATTCGTTACCTGACCAAATAATTCCTTTTTTATTTGGAAATATTTTATAAATTTAACAAAGCGAAAAAACGGAAGCATTTAGAAAAATACACCCGTTTCCTGATCCCTGTCAAAAGCGGACCGCTATTTGTTAAACACCAGCACACGTCCGTCCTCGCGGATACCGATTAAGCTTTGGACAATTTCTTTTTGCTTCATGCTCTGCAGCATGTTGTCAATCAACTCTTCCTGAATTAAGAGATCTTCCTCCAGCATGGCTTCATTATGATCGGTAATCAGCCGGTCCTTGAGCCGTTCTCTGAGCAGAGTGATCATCAGGGCAATTTCGCCCTTGGACAGCGTATGCACATCGCGAAGAATGGTCACCATAGCCACCTGATCATACTTGTTCAGTTGAATCTCCGCCGTCGTCACACTAACGCCTTCCAGCATATGATAGGCCAGCACACTGTTGAGCATCACCTGTTCCAGGGCGGCAAACTCCTGCGGGGAGGGAATGGATGACAGCAAAAAGGTCATCTTTAAGGAATCCTGCCGCGGATCAAAATTTATCGTTCCAATCTCGGGATAACGTACCAGGATCGAAATAAGTAAGTTCACACCATCGGAAATTTGTTCATCATCTTGCCGATATTTTGGCATTGTAAGGTCACCGTCCACTCCATCATATAAAATAAAAGCTATGAGAACATGACAGCTACCAGTTGATAGCCATATAGAGGAAAAAGCAAGCCAGATCACTGTAATTCATCATGCAATGTAATAAATTATTCTCTAAGTAATGAGTAAATCCTTCTTTTCCGTAGTTTCAATTACTGGAAAGAAGGATTAGGGCGTCAAACTAGCTAAATCCACAATTCCCTTTACAGATTCTTTTACGCAAGGCCCCGTTGCCGTCGATTTGCATATATTCGCTATGCGTACTTCCTTAACCTTGCTCTGCAAAAAAAATTTCGCAAATTCAATTTGCACTTTCAAAGTAGCTGGACCACTAACAAAAATTAAAAACGACCCCTGCAAGAGGTCGTTTGAGTTTACTTATTTAGCGTAATCAACCGCCCGTGTTTCACGGATGACAGTAACTTTAATCTGACCGGGATACTCTAGTTCGCTTTCAATCTTCTTCACTATGTCCCGTGCCATACGAACAGAAGTCAAATCATCAATTCTATCCGGTTTAACCATAATGCGTATTTCGCGACCGGCTTGAATGGCGAAAGATTTCTCAACGCCTTCAAAACTTTCCGCAATTTCTTCCAGCCTCGTTAACCGTTTCAAATAACTTTCCAGACTTTCCCTCCGCGCCCCAGGACGGGCAGCAGATACAGCATCAGCAGCAGCTACCAATACTGCTTGAACCGTTTTCGGTTCCTCATCCCCGTGATGAGCGGCAATTGCGTTGATCACTTCAGCCGATTCCCGGTACTTTTTAGCCAAGTCAGCCCCGATCGTGACATGGGGGCCTTCTACTTCGTGGTCCACAGCTTTACCAAGGTCATGCAATAAGCCGGACCGTTTCGCCAGCATAACGTCGACACCCAGTTCGGCGGCCATAACCCCGGCCAGATGGGCCACTTCAATAGAATGCTTAAGTACATTCTGTCCGTAGCTGGTACGGTACTTCAAACGTCCTAACAAGCGGATGATTTCCGGATGCAGTCCATGTACGCCCGTTTCAAAAGTAGCCTGTTCACCGGCTTCTTTGATTTTTTGTTCCACTTCTTTTTGGGCTTTTTCCACCATTTCTTCAATCCGGGCGGGATGAATTCTACCATCGGTAATCAGTTTTTCCAGGGCAATCCGGGCAACCTCCCGGCGAACGGGATCAAAACCTGACAAGATGACGGCTTCCGGTGTATCGTCAATAATAAGGTCGATACCGGTCAGTGTTTCCAAAGTACGGATATTGCGCCCTTCACGGCCAATAATCCGGCCTTTCATTTCATCGTTAGGCAATGCTACAACCGATACGGTGGTTTCCGCCACATGGTCGGCAGCACACCGCTGTATTGCCAAGGAAATAATCTCGCGGGCCTTCTTGTCCGCTTCCTCTTTCGCCTGTTGCTCCAGTTCCTTAATCATCATCGCTGTTTCGTGTTTGATTTCTTCCTGTGCGTTGGCCAGCAGTAAGGTGCGGGCTTCTTCTGAAGACAAACCGGACAGTCTTTCCAGCTCAGTCAGTTGCTTCGCGTATAAATCATTAATTTTTTCTTGACTTTTATCTAACTCAGCCTCTTTACGACTAAGAATTTCTTCTTTTTTCTCGAGAGAGTCTATTTTCCGGTCAAGATTCTCTTCTTTTTGTAATAATCTTCTTTCCAGCCGTTGCAGTTCCGTACGACGTTCCCTGGTTTCACGTTCCAGTTCACTGCGGTGTCTATGAATTTCTTCCTTGGCTTCGACTAACGCTTCTTTCTTTTTCGCTTCGCCGGTCCGTTCCGCGTCTTCCAGTATCTTTTTGGCCGCTTCTTCGGCTGAGGCAATTTTGGCTTCGGCGATCTTTTTGCGTATAACATAGCCAATTCCGGCACCCACAAATCCTGCAATGACGGCTATCAGAATGACTTCAAAAATGTCGATGGTTTTCCACCTCCTTGTGTGTATTTTTGATAAGGGTAAAGCCGAGCAATGTTTACTCGGCTTTTAAAAGTTTCTTCACCTATTTGCTTCCCCTATAGCAAAAGGACTCTTAAAAGTTCGGCCAAATCTACGGTAGCTGCAAGATCAAGCAACTTAATTGTAAAGCTTTTTGAATTTAGTGTCAAGTTAGCCAAACTTTAAAATATATGCAATTACGTTCAACTTATTCAAATTGTGCAAAAACCCTGCTAATCGTGGAATCAGCAAAGCCTCGCGCCGATAAAAAGCGAGCTACTTTTTGCTTTTGCTCCCCTGTGGGCGGACTGACAAACTTGGCGGCAACCAGCCGCAAGGCCCGCTCATATTCTTCCTCAAAATCATAGTCGCCGGTAATCTCACTGATAATCGCTTCGGCCAGCCCCTTTTGGGCAAGTTTGAACCGGATGGCCCGAATACCGTACCGCCCGGTCCGGTTGAGCTGCTCGTACAGATTCCGGGCAAAGGCGTTGTCATTGAGATAGCCCCGCGCACTGACCCGCTCCACGGCAGCCTCAATATCCTCCGGCTCATAGCGGCCGAGATTCAGACGACGCATCAGTTCCTGCCGGCTGTAATCCCGGCGGGACAGCAGGTATATTGCCTGCTGCAGCGCATTCCGTTTACTCGGCACCGGTTATTTCCTCCACCTCATCCGGCACTGTTACCTTAACCGCCGACAGCCCAAGCCGCTCCCGGATCTTGGTTTCAATCTCGGCAGCTATAGCCGGATTCTCTTTCATAAATTCTTTGACGTTTTCCCGGCCCTGGCCCAGACGGTTATCGCCATAGGAATACCAGGCACCGCTCTTATTGATAATATCCATCTCACTGCCAAGATCAACGATGCCGCCTTCACGCGAAATCCCTTCGCCATACATGATATCGAATTCCGCCTGTTTGAAAGGAGGCGCGATTTTATTCTTAACGACTTTTACCTTGGTACGGGTGCCGACAATATCGTTGCCCTGCTTGAGCGGTTCGCCTTTTCTCACTTCCAGACGTACCGAAGAGTAGAATTTCAGCGCCCGGCCGCCGGTGGTCGTTTCCGGATTGCCAAACATGACGCCGACCTTCTCCCTGATCTGATTGATAAAAATAGCCGTAGTCCGTGATTTGCTGATGATCCCGGTCAGTTTCCGCAAGGCCTGTGACATAAGGCGCGCCTGCAGGCCGACATGGGAATCACCCATATCACCGTCGATTTCCGCTTTGGGCACCAAAGCGGCTACCGAATCCACCACCACGACGTCAATCGCATTGCTTCTCACCAGCGCTTCAGCAATTTCCAGCGCCTGTTCGCCGTTGTCAGGCTGAGAGATAAGCAGGTTGTCTATATCAACGCCCAGTTTCTTGGCATATACCGGATCCAGGGCATGCTCAGCATCAATAAACGCAGCAAAACCGCCGGCCTTCTGGGCCTGAGCAATCACATGCAGCGCCACCGTTGTCTTACCGGAAGACTCTTGTCCGTATATTTCGATGACTCTGCCCCGGGGAACGCCGCCAGCCCCCAAAGCCGCATCCAGGGCAATCGAGCCGGTGGGGATGACTTCCACATTCATTTTGGCCGCCGCCTCACCCAGCTTCATAATCGCCCCTTTGCCAAAATCCTTCTCTACCTGTTTAAGTACACTCTCGATCGCCTTCAATTTATCCATGCGGCACATCCTCTCTCCTACTAATACTTTTATTCTACAAACATCTGTTCGGTTTGTCAAGTATTGCCTGCGTGTCCCGGCCACCGGATCTCTAGAGCAAGTTCTGCCGCGGCCGGCAGACAAAGCCCAAAAAAAGAGAGCCGCAGCCCTCTTCTTTGGTTAACGGCCCTTGGCCGGTTCCACATTCACTTTATAACCCTTGATGGTGTTCTTGTGCATAACCGAAATAACCCGTTCGGCTACATCTTCCGGCACCTCGACAAAGGTGAACTTCTCGTAGATGTTGATCACGCCGATCCGGCTACCCTGAATATCGGCTTCACTGGCAATGGTCCGCACAATATCCTCGGCCCGTATTTTCTGCGCCTTGCCGGCGTTGATAAACAGCCGTACCATGCCCGGCTGACCGCCGGTGTTGGCGAAATTAGGCGCCGAATCCTCACTGTCCGGCTTCTCTTTAAAGCCTTCCTGGAACAGTTTTAATGCGGCAGCGGCAATATCCAGCGGATCATAATCGGCAGCCAGCTCCGATACGATGGTATGGTAGTCGCTGAAACCACCTTGCTCAACCATACGGTTAATCCGCCCCTTCAGCAGATCTCTCTGGCGCTCCAGCACATCGGCCGGCGAGGGAAGCTGTTTGCGAAGAATCCGGGTCTTGGCCAGATTTTCGATCAGTTTCAACTGACGGTACTCGCGGGGACCGATAAAGGTAATGGCAATGCCCTTCTTGCCGGCCCGGCCGGTACGGCCAATCCGGTGTACGTAGGACTCATGGTCCTGCGGTATGTCATAATTGATAACATGGGTCACATGATCAATATCAAGACCCCGGGCAGCCACATCGGTAGCAATCAGGATCTCCAGTTTGCCGTCCCGGAATTTTTTCATAACCTTGTCGCGCTGGGACTGGCTTAAATCGCCGTGTAGTCCGTCAGCCATAAAGCCCCGGCCCTGCAGCGACACCACCAGATCATCAACGCCGCGTTTAGTCCGGCAGAAAATAATCAGTTTATCGGCATCCTCCAGATCGAGAACCCGGCACAAGCCGTCCAGCTTATCCCTGGTTTCATAATAAACCTGATCAATAAGCGGCACCGTCAACTGTTCTTTGCTGATGGTAACCGTCTTAGGGGTTTTCATATATTTAGCGGCCAAAGCGGCAATCGGTTTGGGCATGGTGGCGGAAAACAGCAGCGTCTGGCGGTCTTCGGCAGGGATGTGCTGCAAAATGGCTTCAATGTCGTCGACAAAGCCCATATCCAGCATTTCATCGGCTTCATCCAGCACCAGCATTTTTACGGAGTTCAGCTTAATGGTATTGCGGCGGATGTGGTCAAGCAGACGTCCCGGGGTGCCGATAGCCACCTGCACGCCAAAGTGCAAGGCCCGGATTTGCCGGTCAATTGACTGCCCGCCGTAAATAGGCAGCGTTTTTATACGACGGAATTTACCGATCTTAGCCAGTTCCTCCGACACTTGGATGGCTAGTTCGCGGGTGGGGGTGAGCACCAGCGCCTGAATTTGCCGGCTGTCGGTAACCCGTTCCATCATCGGTATGCCGAAAGCGGCCGTTTTGCCGGTGCCTGTCTGGGCCTGACCAATGACGTCATGTCCCTCCAGCACCATCGGTATAGTTTTTGACTGAATAGGCGAAGGTTCTTCAAAGCCCATATCCGCAATAGCGGAATAGATTTTTTTGCTCAGTTGAATATCGCCAAATAGACTGTTTGTTTCTTTCAAATGTGTATCCTCCTTAGTAACCTATGTTTCTAAATATTTTCTTATCAGATTCAGCACGGTGTAAGCCGTACGTTCTTTGATGTACGTCCGCTCACCGCTGAAATTGAATTTATAATGCTCGCTGCCGCGCGGCCCGTCAATGGCCACATAAACCAGTCCGACCGGCTTGTCGCTGGTATCACCGCCGGGACCGGCAATGCCGGTGATGCCTACGCCAAGATCGGCGCCAAACCGGCGGCGGATGCCGCCGGCCATCTGGAGGGCCGTCTGGCAGCTCACCGCGCCATGTTCCCTGAGGGTGGCCTCAGCCACACCGACTTGAGACATTTTTATGCTATTATCATAGCATACCACCGAGCCTAAAAGATAGCTTGAACTACCGGGCACGTCGGTGATCCGGCTGGTCACCAGGCCACCGGTGCAGGACTCGGCTAAAGAGATTTTCATTTTTTTCTCTTTGAGAGCCTTGCCGACAGCCTCAGGCAGAGTCACGCCGTCCACGCCGAATATATATTCGCCAATTCGTTGGTTTAAGTTTTCCTCCAATTTGGCAATTAAAGCGGTAGCCGTCGGCTTATCCGCCGCTTTAGCCGTAAGGCGCACGATAATTTCGCCGCCCGGCCGGACGAGTAGAGCCAGCGTTGGGTTGGTCTGTTTCGTGATGTAGTCGCGGATGCGTTCTTCCAGGGCCGATTCACTGATGCCATATGTATGCAGAACCCGGGAAACAATGGTTCCCTGCCCGCCATAACGCTTGGCCAGATACGGGGCAATGGCGTGAGAAAACATGCTTTCCAATTCGCGCGGCGGTCCCGGAAGATTGATAATGGTCTTGCCATTGTCTTCCAGAATAACACCCGGCGCTGTTCCCCAGTCATTGTCCACAACGATGGCTCCTTCCGGAATCATCGCCTGCCGTTCATTGCTTTGGGGCATGACCATCTGGCGGCGGGTAAAGACCATGCGGATTCGTTCCAGACTGGGCTCATGGACATACATGGCACGGTTGAACAGGCTTGCCGTCACTTCTTTGGTAATATCACCCTGCGTGGGTCCCATACCGCCGGAAGTGATCACTATATCGGCCCGTTCCAGCGCCGTTTGTAAGACGTGGGACATTCTTTCCCGGTTATCGCCAACCGTGGTCTGGTACACCACGTCAAAGCCCATTTCATTGAGTTTTGCCGCCAGATAAGGCGCATTGGTATTGAAAATTTGTCCCAGCAATAATTCGGTTCCGGTAGTTACTATTTCCAGAATCATAATACTACCTCCTCACAGTCAGCCGTGTCAGCTCCGGCCAGCACGCGGCAAACCCTATTAGTAGAAAATTTTTCCTTACAAAACAAGCAAAAGAAAATAGCAGGACAGAGCCGCCCACTATGATTAGGAAACTACTGATTTAATGAGCCTGTCTACCTGGCAAGAGATTTTTTCGCCTGGCAAGAAAATAAAGCCGCAAGAATAACCCAGCTATTTCAAGGCTTTGCTGTCACAATCAGGCGGAAAAAGATCCGTCTGACGCGCTGCGAAAATCAGTAGTCCCCTAGATTATCCTACAGTTTTTCCGCCACTACATCATACGTAAAGCCCTGCGCCACTTTTGCCTTGATAAACTGACCGACCTTTACACCGGCGGCATTCTCCACAAACACCTTGCCGTCCACATCGGGAGCTTCGCGGTACGAACGTCCTGCTATCGTGCCCGGCGTCTGCTCGTCGATGCTTTCCACCAGAATGTCCAGCACCTGCCCTTCCAGATTACGGTTTAATTCCTCCGAAATCTGACATTGCAGGGCCATTAACTGATGATACCGCTCCTCTTTCACTTCCTCCGGCACCTGCCCGGGCAAAGTGGCAGCCGCCGTCCCGTCTTCACGCGAATAGGTAAAGATGCCGACACGGTCGAATTTTTGCTCGGCCATAAACTCCTTCAGCGCCGCAAAATGTTCTTCCGTCTCGCCGGGAAAACCGACGATAAAAGAGGTGCGAATAGCCACACCGGCAATGCGTTGGCGCAGTTTAGCCAGCAATGTTTCCAGATCACTGCGGCTGTCTTTACGGTACATGGCCTTTAAGATATCGTCATGAACGTGCTGCAGCGGCAAATCAATATATTTGCAAATCTTGGGCTCCGTTGCAATCAGTTCGATCACTTCATCGGTAAAGTAGTTCGGATAACAATACAATAAGCGGATCCAGACAATTTCCTCAATCTTAACAAGCTCTTTTAATAGTGTATCCAAATACGCTTTGCCGTATAAGTCCCGACCATAGCTGGTTGTATCCTGGGCGATTAAATTTATTTCCTTAATGCCCCGCGCCGCCAAAGCGCGGACTTCGCCAACGACGGACTCCACCGGCCGGCTGCGAAAAGACCCGCGCACCTGGGGAATGACGCAATAAGAACAGCAGTTACTGCAGCCTTCCGCCACCTTCACATAGGCACTGTAAAAAGGGGTGGCATTGATTCGCGGCATGGTTTCATCGTAAATCGTATTGGTTGCATCCACCAGCAGCACCCGCTGGCCCTGCAAAACGGCCTCGACGGCCTCATTGATCCGGTGCCAGGCACCGGTGCCGACAATGGCATCCACTTCCGGCAATTCCTGCAAGAGGTCTTCCCGGTACCGCTGCCCCAGACAGCCCGCCACAATCAAACCGCGGCATTTGCCTGTTTTTTTATAGTCGGCCATCTGTAATATGGTGGAAATCGACTCTTCCTTGGCCGAGTCGATAAAACTGCAAGTGTTGACAATTAAAATATCCGCCTCGGACGGCTCGTCAATAATTTGAATCTGTCCGGCCGACAGCATTCCCAGCATTACTTCGGTATCTACAAGATTTTTGGCACAGCCTAGGCTGACAAACCCGGCTTTTAGCATGAACGTTCCTCCTAAACTTACATGAACATAATAAGGTAGTTATTGTTTTGTATTCAAACGCACGGTTTGCACCCATTTATCCAAGAGCTGCTTCTGCTGCTCCTGGTTTACCAGCTTATTTTCCAGCAGTTTCAAATTCTTGGTGTCATAGCTTTTATAAGCCGGAATTTCCGGATTAGTAGGCACAAAATACAGTTTGTTTCTTTGCAAGGCGGCCTGGGCATTTTCCTGTGTCAGCCAGTTGATGAACAGCTTGGCTTCTGCCTGCTGCGGCGCGTCTTTAATCAGGCCGGCACCGGTCAGCAAATAAGCCGTCCCCTCTTCCGGATGAATAATGGTTAACGGAAAACTATCTTTTAGATAGCGCATGGCTTCGCTTTGCACCGCAATGGCAATATCCACTTCACCCAACCCGGCCATACGCACCGGTGTAGCTAAAAATTTGGCATATTGGACGATTTGCGGATGAAGCTGCTTCAAAAAGGTTAAGGTTTGCTGTTCCCCTTGATTAGACATCAGCGTATACAGAAGGTTAGCCGATGATTCTGAGGCCAGAAAATCCGTTATGCCCACCCGGACGGTGTTGACTTTAGTTAAATCGGACCACTTAGCCGGGGGCTGAGGCATCTTTTTCAAAAAATCCTGGTTGGCGACAAATACGATGGGATCATACCAGATACCTGTCCAAAAATTATCCTTGTCAATGAACCGGGCCGGAATAATATCCAACTGCTCCGATGTATATGGCATCAACAAATTGGCCGCCTTAGCCTGCTCTAATAGTGCTCGGTTCGCCAAAATCAGATCGGCCTGGGGCTTCTCTTTCTGGCTGTTTGCCCGCACTAACAGATCGGCCTCGGACAGCGGCACGATGTTGACTCGTATTTCCTGTGATTTTTCAAAGTCCTGTGCAAGCGGCTCTATCTGCTCCAGTGGTAAGGAAGTATATACGGTAATACTTTTGATATCTTTGGCCTGTTGTTTACCGGCCTGTCCGGTCAGATAGGTACTGCCCGACACTACGGCGATAATCAGCAGATAGGAAACAAACAGGACCGATAGATAACGTCGCATGGTTTACCTCCAATTTAACTTAAATACAAAACAATATAACTATACTCTTTATTCTTTCGTCATGCAAGAAAAAATTCCTACCAGGGGCTGGTGCCCCACCAACTCTGAAACTACAATTTCTCCACAGGTCTTTTTTCCGTAAATTTAATTTGCAGTTTCAAAATTAGCGGAACACTAATGGACAGCGGCTTTTTCTCACTGTTAACAAGCCGTCGCCTTCAGATTAACTTGCTCCATTCGGCAACCGGCGCTGACCGAAAAAATGGCCGTTTTACTTGCGGGGCTGCTGCTTGCCCGTTTTCTTACGGCGGGCCGCCGGACTGCCGGAACGAAGCGAGCGGCTATTCGGTCCTGAAACCGTTGACTTGTTTCTAGCGGTCGCCGGACGAGGCGGCCGGATCAGACACTTAGGGTCATAACCGATCAAGTCCTGCCGCTGCGCTTTGACCAGTGCTTCATGAACCAGGGCATAATTTTTGGGGTCCCGGTACTGTAGCAGCACGCGCTGCAGTTTTTTCTCATGGGGGTCTTTGGCCACATAGACCGCTTCGCCGGTCAATGGATTGAGACCGGTATAATACATACAAGTGGACAAACTGCCCGGCGAAGGAATAAAATCCTGCACCTGTTCCGGATGATAGCCCAGGTCACGGATAAATTCAGCCAGTTCCACCGCTTCCTTCAAGCCTGCACCAGGATGGCTGGACATAAAATAAGGTACCAGATACTGCTCTTTGCCCAGTTCCTGATTCATTTTCTGATAGGCCCGCATGAACGCCAGATATACCGATTTATCAGCCTTGCCCATCAAGCGGGTCACCTTGGGTGAAATGTGCTCCGGCGCGATTTTCAACTGTCCGCTGACATGATGCTCACACAATTCGCGCAAGAATTCTTTATTATTGCCTGTCATTAAATAATCATAACGCAGACCGGAACGGATAAACACCTTTTTTACCCCCGGCAGCTTTCGTAAATCCCTTAGCAATTCCAAATACTCGGAATGATCGGACTGAATTTCCTTACAGGGGAAAGGATGCAGGCACTGGCGGCCTTTGCAGGTCCCCCGCTCGGCCTGATGACGGCAGGAGGGCAGTCGAAAGTTGGCTGTTGGACCGCCCACATCGTGAATGTAGCCTTTGAAATCAGGCAACGCAATAATCGCTTTCGCCTCGGCTAGAATGGATTCTCGGCTGCGGCTTTGAATAATACGCCCCTGGTGGGAAACAATGGCACAGAACGAACAGCCGCCGAAACAGCCGCGGTGGCTGACAATACTGAATTTTACCTCCTGAATGGCCGGTACGCCGCCCGCCGCATCATAAGCCGGGTGCCAGGTACGCTGATAAGGTAAATCGTAAATTTCGTCCATTTCGGCAGCGGACAACGGCAAGGCCGGCGGGTTTTGTACGATATACTGTTCGCCGCATGATTGGACCAGCGTCTTGCCCCGGATAGGGTCCTGCTCCTGATACTGGGCTTTAAAGGCGGCGGCAAAGCTTTTTTTGTCCGTACTGACTGCCTCGTGCCCGGGAATTTCGCAATAATCCCACAGATGGTCCAGGCCTTCTGTACGGTAGCAGGTACCCCGGACATCGCGAATATCTTTGATCGCCAACCCCTGCTCCAACTGGCGGGCAATATCAATTACCTGTTTTTCGCCCATGCCGTAGATTAGCAGATCGGCCCGGCAGTCCACCAGTATGGAGCGTCGCACCTGATCCGACCAGTAGTCGTAATGGCTGAACCGTCTCAGGCTGGCTTCGATGCCGCCGATAATGAGCGGCACTGTCTTGGACAGTTCGCGGATGCGATTACAATATACAATAGTAGCCCGTTCCGGCCGCCGTCCGGCCGCTCCCCCCGGTGAATAGGAATCGCTGCTCCGGTATTTCTTGGCGGCGGTAAACTTATTCAGCATAGAATCCAGATTGCCGGCCGTAACCAAAAAACCCAGCCGCGGTTTGCCCAGTTTTTTAAAATCGGCGGTGGAGCGCCAGTCAGGCTGAGCGATAATGCCTACTTTAAAGCCATGCTTTTCCAGCAGCCGCCCGATAATGGCCGGACCGAAGCTGGGATGATCGACATAGGCGTCGCCGGATACCAAAATAAAGTCAAGCTCTGACCAGCCGCGTTTCTTTATCTCATCTATTGAAATCGGCAGAAAATTTTCCTTCATAACCATCTCTCCAAAATAAAAATAAAAAAGCCTAAATAGGCTTTTATTGTTTAGCGGCAAACGTTTTAGTCACCACTTCACCCTTTTTCCCAAGTTTCCCCACCGACTGGCCGTTATATACCCAATCTACACCGCCGGCATTGCCTAATTTTACGACCAAGGTCTTTTGCGCCTGCCAGCTCAGTGATTCGCCAGCTTTAGGAATTCCTTCAAAAATTTCCTTCCCGTCGGCAATGACTGTCAGCCAGCATTCGTCGGAAAACTGAGCCGTCACCATAACGGGAGCGGTTTGCGGCGCCGGAGCGGCTGGTGTGACAGGTGCGGCCGGTGCCGGCTGCGGCGCCGGTTTAGCCGGCGCCGACTGGGATTGCTTGGGCGCATCCGGCAGCGGCTGGTTTTCCGGCTTTCCTTCACCGCCGATAAACCACCACACAGCACCAAGCAGGCATACAGCCACCAGCGGAATCACAACCCAGGTATAGGAGGACTTGCCTTTTTTCGGCTCAGTATCAGCCGAAGGAGAAGGGGTGGTCGCCGCCTTCACTTCCACGACCGTTTCCGGCGCTACGCTGGCCGGAGCCTGACCCTGCCGGTATAAGTCAACCATTTCTTGACCGTTTAATCCCAAATAATTAGCATAATTGCGAATGAATCCCTTTAGATAGACCTCACCGGGAATGACCTTGAACTCCCCGTCTTCGATTGCCTGTATATACAACGCCCTGATACTGGTTGCCGACTCAATGTCCTTAACCGTCAGCCCCTTCTTTTCGCGTTCGGAGCGTAATATATCCCCCACTTGCTGCATGTACGTTTCCTCCTTATATCATACTGGCAGGATACCTGTGCCAGGGAACCAGGACGTGTTCTCAAACTATCCGCAACGTCCCCTGACGGCGCTTTTTGTGCCATACTTCGTTAAAATTTTTTGAAATAAGGGCCTTTATTCCTACAAAATTTTGCCTCGTCTGGCGCAAAACTCACTCGCCATGGACCATTCCGTTAGTTTGAAAACACGCCCTATTGATTTTCCTGATTAAAGTAACGTGCATAAATTTGATCGGAAGTCATTAAAATTTCACGGGCTTTGCTGCCCATATTCGGCCCTACAATGCGCATTTCCTCCATCGTGTCGATCAGGCGAGCCGCCCGGGTGTAGCCGATGCGGAATTTCCGCTGCAGCATGGACACGGAAGCCTGGCCTGTTTCCAAAACCATCCGGACGGCTTCTTCCAGCAACTCATCCGTCAGTATTGCCTGTTCTTTCTCAACACTTGCCTGTTGTCCCTCACAAGTGGTAATTCCTTCCGTATACTCCGGTTCGGCCTGCCGTTTTATGTAGTCCACCAGTTCTTCCACTTCACCGTCGGAAATGAAAGCACCTTGCACTCTAAGCGGTTTCGGAGCCCCAACCGGATAAAACAGCATATCGCCTTTGCCCAGCAGCTTCTCAGCACCGGCCATATCCAGGATGGTTCGGGAGTCAATCTGAGAAGACACGGCAAAGGAAATCCGGGAAGGCACATTCGCCTTGATGGTGCCGGTAATAACGTCGACCGAGGGCCGTTGAGTCGCCAGCACCAAATGCAGCCCGGCAGCCCGTGCTTTTTGGGCTAGGCGGCAGATGGCATCCTCCACATCGACCGGAGCAGCCATCATCAAATCCGCCAACTCGTCAATGATAATCACAATCAGCGGCAGACCCTCGCCGTCAATCGTTTCATTGTAGCGTCCGATATCCCGTACCCCGGCAGTGGCAAATACCGCATATCGCCGTTCCATCTCCTGCACCGCCCAGTTCAGGGAGGAAGCCGCCTTTTTGGCATCGGTCACCACTGGCGTCATCAGATGGGGTATACCGTTATAATTGGACAGTTCCACCACTTTGGGATCAATTAAAATAAACTTGACCTCCGACGGTGTTGTCCGGAACAGAATACTGGTAATCAACGTGTTAATGCACACGCTTTTACCGGAACCGGTAGCGCCAGCCACCAAAAGGTGGGGCATTTTCGCCAGATCGGCCCAGATCGCTTGTCCGGCAATATCCTTGCCCAGCGCTACGGTCAATTTGGATGACGCCTTTTTAATTTCTTCGCTTTCCAGGACCTCCCGCAAATGGACACCGGCAATATCCTTATTCGGCACTTCAATGCCAATTGCCGCTTTGCCCGGGATCGGCGCCTCGATACGGACTCCTGTAGCCGCCAGTTTCAGAGCGAGATCGTCAGCCAGGCCGACAATTTTGCTTACCTTGACGCCCGGCGCCGGCTCCAGTTCGTAACGGGTGACCGCCGGTCCCTGGCAGGTATTGATCATTCTGGCGCTTACGCCAAAACTGTCCAGCGTACTGATCAGAATTTGCGCATTATCGGTGATTTCTTTGGAGGGCTTGGGTTGTTTGGTTTTAACCACCCGTTTTAGTATGGACAGCGGCGGCAGACTATATCTAGTATTTTCCCGTTTCTCGCTTTTTATCTCCATCACCGGTTCGTCCGGCGCAAAATCCATGACAAGCTCCGGTGTAACCGGGGTATCCTGACGGGGCAGTTTAAAGACATCCTGTTCCTGATTGTAAAAAGACCGGGAGCGGCCGCTACATTTACCGGCACTGGCTGTAGCCGGTTCTTCCTCATCGGTCCGGACCATTTTTTCCGCAAGGTTTTCCTTGGCGGCGGCAATGGCTTCCCGAGCGCTATCCAGACTGTCACTGGCCTTTTGTTTGGCAAGCCATAGGGTTCGCTGCAACGACCAGGTAGTTGTGCCAATAACGGCACAAACAGCCAGACCGATCAAAACCACCAGCGAACCGTCCGTCCCCAACAGCTTCCGCAAAAAAAACAGCAGCATACCGCCCAGCAGGCCACCGCCGGCCACCAGACTCTCCGGCAATATTTCCTGTCCCGGCGGAATTTTAAAATGATGAAAAATCGTTAAGGCCAGTACATATAAAAACGACAATCCCCAAAACTTCAAAGAAAAGTCGATTGCCATTTGTGTCCAGACATAACGGGAACCGATTGCCACCAGAACCACCGGCAAAGCCAAGGCTCCAATGCCAAGCATATAGCGCTGGACTTTTGCCATAAACAAGCCGAACGGTCCTGTATGTAAACCGGCAAGACTGATGAAGGCCAGCACTCCCGCGGTGAACAGCAAAATACCCAGTAACTCGTATCTTGTTTCGGGTTTCAATTCTGAGAGTTTAGGCAAAAAAACCACCTCTCCGTAGTTTTTTCTACGCTTATATATAAAATCCTTTATTTTTGTAAAAAAAAGCGCTCTATGAATCGAGCGCCTCCCTGACAGGAGAATAGGCCACGACTGTTCCCGGCTGCAGCCTAGGATCCAGATATTCGCCGGGATCGGTCGCGATCAGCCGGACCACTTTACATTGCCGGGCGTTGATTCTTTCCATTAAAACCCGGCTTTGGCCAACGGTGATTTCCTCATAGTCCGGCTGATACGGTTCGGCCGGAAAAATCGACTCCAGAGGCATAATCGTCCAGAGCAGCATTATTGTTTCAACCCCTTATCGGTTTTATTGGCGGCAATCAGTTCCTGCAAGGTAAGCTGGGCCTGAGCAATCCCACCGATTTCGTCGATCAAGCCGTAATGCACGGCATCCTTGCCGACAACTGAGGTTCCGATGTCGCGCGATAGTTCACCTGTTTTATACAGCAATTCCTTCCACTTTTTTTCCGTAATCTTGGAATGGGTTACCACGAATTTATTCACCCGTTCCTGCATCTTTTCCAGATAATCAAATGAACTGGGCGCCCCGATCACCAGTCCGGTCAACCGGATCGGATGAATGGTCATACTGGCGCTCTCAACAATGAAAGAATGGGTGGCCGACACGGCAATGGGCGCGCCTATGCTGTGGCCGCCGCCCAGCACGATGGACACCGACGGCTTGGACATGCTGGCGATCAGTTCGGCAATGGCCAGTCCTGCCTCCACGTCACCGCCTACGGTATTTAACAGCAGTAATAGGCCCTCAATCTCCGGATTTTGTTCAATGGCCACCAGTTGCGGCATAATGTGTTCATATTTTGTTGTCTTATTCTGAGGCGGCAGCACCATATGCCCTTCAATCTGGCCAATAATGGTCATGACATGAATGTTGCTTTTGGCCACTGGAACTTCGGCAGTCCCCAGTTCCTGAATATTGTCAGCCGGGCCGGTCGCTTTCTTAGCCCGTTTGCTTTTCTTCTGCGGATCGGGCACTACCGGCGTTTCGGGCTGTGTCCCCGGCTCAGGAATAACAGGATTGCTGCTCTTTATCATCATATTACCTCCAGTAATCAATTCTCGGTAATAGTATTGACGGCAAATCAACTTTCATACTAGTGCTCCGCCAACTCGGAAAGTACAATAACTCCACAGGCCTTCTTCCGCAGATTAATTTATACCTTCAAAGTTGGCAAACCACAACGAACCTGCCCGGGGAAAACGACAGTAAGCAATACTAAGAGACTGTTGCAGGAAAAAAATCAACTTGCAACAGCCTCTATTCTCTTGCCGGAGCCGGACGCTAAAAAAAGACTGTAAAAAGCCGATTCTGATCAGGCCTTTTACAGTCTTTATTCATACTTCCATAATAATCGGCAGAATCATCGGACGGCGGCGGGTCCGGTCATACAGATATTTGCCCAGCGCATCGCGGACATTGTTCTTAATCGCCGCCCATTCGGTAATATTATTGGTCTGGCATTTTTCCAAGGCCTGTTTTACCTTTTCCCTGGCCTCTTCCATCAATTGCTCCGATTCGCGGACATATACGAAGCCACGGGAGACGATATCCGGTCCGGCCGCCACACCACCTTGTTTTTCCATGGTGACGACGACGATGAGTATGCCATCCTGGGATAATTGTTTCCGGTCGCGGAGCACAATATTGCCAACATCGCCAACCCCCAGGCCGTCCACTAAAATGTTGCCGGCTGTAACTTTGCCGGCGATCATGCCTCTGTCTTTGGTAAACTCCAAGACTTGTCCATTCTCGGCTACAAAGATGTTTTCCTTGGCCATTCCCATGTCCTGCGCCAGTTTGGCATGTTTCTTCAAATGGCGGTATTCGCCATGGACGGGAATGAAAAACTTAGGACGAATCAGATTATGCATCAGTTTAAGCTCTTCCTGGCTGGCATGGCCGGAAACATGGATGCCTGAAGTCGCTTCGTAAACAACGTCGGCACCTTGGCGCAGCAAATAGTCAATCGTCCGGGCCACCAGCTTTTCGTTGCCCGGTATAGGCGTAGCGGAAATGACGACGGTGTCACCGGGAACGATATCGACCTTCCGGTGGTCTGACATCGCCATACGGGTCAGGGCCGACATCGGCTCGCCCTGACTACCGGTGGTCAGAATGACAATAGCGGAAGCAGGATACTGATTGATCTGATCAATATCAATCAATACTCCTTCCGGAATATTCAGATAACCAAGTTCCATCGCGATATTAACAACATTGACCATGCTCCGTCCCAATACGGCCACTTTGCGCTTATACTTGCAGGCCATATCGACAGCCTGCTGGACACGGTGCACGTTGGAAGAAAATGTGGCGATAATGATACGGTCTTTGGCGGTACGAAAGGTTTCATCAAAAGTGACTCCCACCGACCGTTCGCTCATCGTATAGCCGGGTCGTTCGGCATTGGTGCTGTCTGCCAGCATGACGAGAACCCCCTGGTCCCCCAGTTCGGCAAACCTGTGGAAGTCGGTCACTTTGCCGTCTACCGGCGTTTGATCCAATTTGAAGTCGCCCGTATGAACGATAGTTCCCACCGGCGTCTTGATAAATAAAGCCACACTGTCGGCAATGCTGTGGCTGACCCGGATAAAGCCGACGGTAAAAGCTCCGGCCTGAATTTGGCTGCCCGGCGTCACAGGCACCAATTGCGCATTAGTAAGATGGTTTTCCTTCAACCGGTTTTCCAATATGCCCAATGTCAGGCGCGTCCCATACACCGGTACATCAAGCTGCTTTAAGACATACGGCAGGGCGCCGATATGATCTTCGTGGCCGTGAGTCAGCACGATGGCGCGCACCAAATCACGGTTGTCAAGCAGGTACGAAATATCGGGAATGACTAAATCGATCCCTAGCATGTCATCCTCAGGAAACATGAGTCCGGAGTCGATCACAACAATGTCGTCGCCACAGCGGACCACTGTCATGTTCTTTCCTATCTCTCCCAATCCTCCCAAAGGAATAATTTGAAGTTTTTGCGGTAACTTTGCCAAAAAAAAGCACACCTCCAGAATATTTTAAGTAAAGAACCAGACCTCTCTACGATTATCGCCGTCCATTCCACTCAGGTCAAACCAGCCGTCCGTCACTTCCACTTACTGCCATTATACCTTATTTCCGCCATGACAACAAGTGAAACTGATTTTGATTTATTATATGCCTATTCCCCGGCAGACATACGGCCCCATCCTCTCCGAGAATGGGGCCGTTCCCAATATGTTACATAACGCCCAGTTGCCGCATACTCTCTTTAATCTGCTCCACTTCCCCGGCAGACGCCGTCGTCAGGGGCAGCCGGCAGGGGCCTGCCGCCAATCCCAGCAGATTAACGGCTGTTTTAACCGGTATGGGATTGCTGTTGATGAACATCAGTTTATAAAACGGAAAGATGCTCCCATGAATGGCCTGAGCCTGCCGGACATCGCCAGCGGTAAAGGCGGCAATCATATTTTGAATCTGACGGCCAATGATATGACTGGCCACACTGATTACGCCAACGCCTCCGACTGCCAGAATAGGCAAGGTCAGACTGTCGTCGCCGCTGTATATCATAAAGCCGGCCGGTGCCCGCCGCACAATCTCCGAAGCCTGATCCAGCGAACCACTGGCTTCTTTCACCGCCACGATGTTTTCGATAGCTGCCAGCCGCACGATGGTATCCGGTGAAATATTGGACCCGGTACGGCCAGGCACATTATATACAATCAACGGTAGCGATGTGGACTCGGCAATGGCTTTAAAGTGCTGATAATACCCTTCCTGATTAGGTTTATTATAATAGGGACCTACCAGCATGGCGCCATGGACACCCAGTTTTTCCGCTTCCCTGGTCATTTCGATGGAATGCTGTGTATCATTTGAGCCGGTTCCGGCAACAACGGTAACCCGGTCGCCCACCGCCTCCAAAACAGTACTGAATAATTTCAGTTTTTCTTCCTGCGTTAAGGTCGGCGATTCGCCGGTAGTTCCCGCGATCACCAAACCATCCGAACCATTGGCAGCCAAATGTATAGCTAACTGAGCAGCGGCAGTATAATTAACCCGTAAATCCTCATGAAAAGGAGTAACCATCGCTGTAAACACTCTGCCAAAATTCCTCACAAACGCCCCTCCTGTTTTTGTTTATTAATAAGGTAGAGGATATATCCCCCAACAGGGTTCGTTCCGTCTCACCCTGCCAGGCCAAACTTTTCATGCAACGCCAATACCGCCGCCTGCACATCCTCCCGTTTTACCAGGGCGGATATGGAAGTATGGGAATCGACGGTTTGCAGAATGGATATCTTATTGGTAGCCAACGCCTCCACAAAACTGGCCATAACGCCGGGTACTTCCCGCATGCCGCCGCCGACCACCGATACCTTGGCGCAGTCATAGGTTACGGCTACCTGATAACCGCCTTCCCGCAGCCGGTTGACAGCCCGTTCGGCGGCATCTCCCGCCACGGTAAACATAATCTGTCCGGGATGGACATTAATCAGATCTACGCTGATACAGCTTTCGGCCATCAGCTTAAACACCTGAAAGCTTGAGCCATGGGCAGCTCCGGCATCAATATTTACCCGAATCTGGGCAATATTGCTCAGTGAGGTTACGCCAGTGGCAATCCGATCACTGACAATAGTCCCGCCGTTCTCATCCTGACCGATGTTCGTGATCAGTGTTCCCGGTTCATCGGAGAAGGTGGACTTGACAATTAGAGGAATATTTTTCTGCATGGCAATTTCCACCGCCCGGGGATGAATGACCTTGGCTCCCTGGTGCGCCAGCTGGCAAACCTCGCCGTAGCTGATACAGTCAAGAATCTGCGCACTCTTCACCATTCGCGGGTCAGCTGTCATGATGCCGTCGACATCGGTATAAATTTCGATCATTTCCGCCGACAGCGTCGCGCCGAGCGCCGCCGCCGTTGTGTCACTGCCGCCGCGGCCCAGCGTGGTAAACTCCCCTTCGGTGGTCATTCCCTGAAAACCGCAAACGACCGGAATTCGGCCAGCCTTAATCAGGCTTATAATGCGGGACGGCTCGATCTTTAAAATCCGGGCGCGGCCAAAATGATTGTCGGTAATAATGCCGGCCTGCCCGCCGGTCAGCATAACGGCATCCATGCCGGCTGCCTGCAGTGTGCCGGCCATAATCACCGCCGAAATCATTTCACCGCAATACATCATATGGTCAAGTTCCCGTGCGGCAATGTTTTTATTGGCGGTCCGGGCCAGGCCGATCAGGGTGTCAGTAGCGTAGTTCTCCCCCTTGCGACCCATAGCGGATACCACAACCACCGGGCTGTAGCCCTGGCTGCGCACCTTTTCCACCTTGCCTACCACCAGTTTTCTAACATCCTCATTGGCGACTGAAGTGCCGCCAAATTTCTGGACAATTATACGCATTCCCAACACCTCAAACTAAATTATGTCCAATCATGTATTCCGCAATCTGCAGCGCGTTCAAAGCCGCGCCTTTGCGGATTTGATCGCCAACAACCCAGATGTTCAATCCGTACGGTACCGATTTGTCTTCCCGGATGCGTCCTACGGCCACATCGTTCTTGCCGGAGGTAAGCAGCGGCATAGGATATACCATATCTGCCGGCGCATCCTCCACCACAACACCGGGGAAAGCGCTCAACAATTCCCGGGCCTCCTGGGCCGACAACGGCTCTGCCAGTTCCAGATTAATCGACTCGGAATGACTGCGGAACACCGGGACCCGCACAGCCGTGGGCGAAATGCCGATGGTATGGTCACCCAGAATTTTGTGTGTCTCATGAACCATTTTCATCTCTTCCTTGGTATAATCGCCGTCAACGAACACATCAATCTGCGGCAACAGATTAAAAGCGATTTGGTAATGCTTCGGCAGGCTGGCGCCGGGCAGGATGTTGGCTTCGACCGGTGCCCGTTGGATATGGGCAACCACCTGATTTTCCAGTTCATCAATCGCTTCTTTCCCGGCACCGGAAACGGCCTGATAGGTCGATACCACGACCCGTTTGATCTTCGCTTTGTCATAAATCGGCTTTAATGCCATCAGCATAATAATGGTAGAACAGTTCGGATTGGCGATAATGCCCTGATGTTCCTTGATCGCCTCAGGATTCACCTCGGGAATGACCAAGGGCACCTTCGGGTCCATGCGAAAGGCGCTGGAATTGTCGATGACGACGGCACCACGCTTTACAGCCTCGGGTGCCAGAGTCTTGCTCGCCGCACCGCCGGCAAACAAAGCAATCTGTACATTGTCAAATGATTCCGGTTTGGCTTCTTCCACAGTATAAGTTTTTCCCATAAAGTCGATTTTTTTACCTGCCGAACGGGAGGAAGCCAACAGCTTCAATTCGGCAAACGGAAAATTACGCTCTTCAATCAGTTCCAGAAATTCCTTGCCTACTGCGCCAGTAGCCCCGAGTATTGCAACATTATATTTTTTCATTCCCAATCGCTCCTTTTCCTGTAGTGCGTGTCTTTAAACTATCCGAAACGCTCCCTGACAGCGCTTTTTGTGCCATACTTCGCTAAAATTTTTGGAAATAGGGGCCGCTATTCCTGCAAAATTTTATCTCGTCTGGCGCAAAAATCACTCGCCATGGATCATTCCGTTAGTTTGAAGACACGCCCTAGCACCGTTCATACTCACCATATTATGCATTAGTCCAAAATGTTCTCCAGGCCGCAAACCAGGCCCGTGATAGTAAGTACCCGCTTGCAGGCAAGCACCACGCCGGGCATGAACGACTCACGGGAGATCGAATCATGACGGATGGTCAAAGTCTGCCCCAAGCCACCGAAAATAACCTCCTGGTGGGCGACATAGCCAGGCAGTCTGACGCTATGGATACGGATACCCTCCAGTTCACTGCCTCGGGCACCGGCCAGTTTTTCCTCTTCGTTCGGATGGCCCTGTTTTAAGAAACCCCGCTTTTCGGCAATCAACTGGGCCGTCCGCAGCGCCGTACCGGAGGGAGCATCCAGCTTCTGATCATGATGCAGCTCGATAATTTCCACATGAGGAAGATATTTTGCCGCGTCCTGCGCCATTTTCATCATCAATACAGCCCCGATGGCAAAGTTAGGCGCAATCAACGCGTTGACCTTTTTATCGCTGCATAACCGCCCTACTTCTGCCAAATCATCCGCTGATAAACCGGTTGTGCCCACAACAGGACTTACGCCACAAGTAATAGCTGTGCGAATGTTGGGCATCACTGCGGCGGGATTAGTAAAATCAACCATAACCTGCGGTTTGGTCTCGCTGATAACCGTCTGTAAATCCTTGCCTACCGTGACGCCGATCTTGCCTATACCGATCAGTTCGCCGGCATCGGCAAAGCTGGAGTTCACATCCATAGCACCGACCAGTTCCAATTCCTTGTCATTATATACAGCCTTCAACACTTCACGGCCCATTTTGCCGTATGCGCCGCACACCATTACTCTAATCACAAAAGTCCACCTCCTAAAATAATAAAAGACAGCCGGTGAATGCTTATCTCACCGGCTGTCTTATTTGTGATTAGACAGCCAAAACCATGACATCAGGAAATATAACAAAAGAATATCCCCTGCCGTCGATTTGAGATAGCGCTCCACCAAATACCACTTTGGTGACAGTCTTAAACCTATTCGATGTAAGACCAGTATACAAGGCTTGGCCGCCTTGCTATACTTCGGCAAACAACCCTTTCCTTTCAGATCATCGACACCACTCTAGCTGAAAGTACTCATCTTGTTCGCACCTCTACTCCACCCCGCGCAGGATGAGGTCTATTTATTTTACGTACATTGTATACTAAGCGTTCCATCAGTGTCAATCTTTTTGCGAAAAAAATCACCGACCGCCGCTTAACTCGCCTTTACTCCTACGGAGTAAAGGCGAGTTAACCGCTGGAACCGTTTAGTCAGTTCCAGATTTTACAATCACTATTTGGTATTGTGACTTTCCACTTCACTGGCCCCGTTTTGCCGCAATACCTGTGCGGCGGCATTTACCTTGGCAGCGTCGGCGCGGATAACGGCCAGCGTATTGCCCTGGGCCACACTTTCCTCATACCGGTGACTAGCCTCAGCCGGAATGCCCCAATCAATCAGGCCGCCGGCAATACCGCCAGCCACAACACCACTGATGGCTGCCGCAATCGGACCGGCGGCGATGACCGGACCAATCCCCGGAATAGCCATAGCCCCGGCACCCAGTAGCAGACCGCCAATACCGCCAATGGTGCCGCCCGTCAAAGCACCGTCGGTAATATCATCGTTATAATATTCGGTTTTGCCTTCTCCTTCCTGCTTTTTGCTGACCAGATTGATCTCTTCAGTGGTAAAACCCTGTTGACGCAATTGCTGAGCAGCCTGCTCGGCGCTACTGCGTGACTTAAATACCCCAACGACACTTTTCGTTCCTTTACCGGCAGCTTGCGAAGACTGGGTGCTGTTTGACGCACCGGCATTCTGACTGCTGCTTGAGGTAGCTGTTTGATTCTGTGAGGCATTTTGTGCCTGCATGCCGTTTGTTGCCTGTCCCTGCGCACCGGCGGCGTTCTGGCCGCTGCCTGAGGAAGCGCCGGCGTAACTGTTAACGACTGCACTGTTGGCAGTTTGTTGCGTAGAAGACTGGTTGCTTCCGGAATTGTTCATAAACAGACCTCCTAACATTGAAGTATGAATTGGACAAAATCCAATTCTACCATGTTAGTTTGTCCATTCCGCCGCTTACTATGTATTGCCGGCTCGACGAAACATGCGGGAATTCGATACTTCTCCCGCCTGCTGCAACTCAATGATTATGACATCGTCGCCAATTTTTTTAACACTGTCCCAGGGAATGGCGGAAACCTTCGTATCACTTAAAAAATGCAAAAAGCTCTGACTCACCGGCAGAATCATGGAGTCAATCTCTCCGGTCCTGGCATCAAACGTAAGCTCACACTCGTTAATGACTCCCAGCCGCGCTCCGTCACCGATATTGATGACTTCTTTTCCCGATAATTCACTTAACCTCATATTTTCTTTCACTCCTAATTCTTGTTAAAAAGGCGCATAACCAGGGGCTGCACGATGGCCAGGCCGATGGCCAGACAAGGCAGCGGGTCCATAGCAACGCCCAGCAACAGGATCTTTTCCGGAACATCAATCTTTAAAAACGAAAGCAACATAATGAGCGACAGATAAATGCCGCCAGCCGCCGCCAGCAGCTCCTGCACAGCCAGCGACAAAGGGGATGCCTTGGGTTCCACCTTGCCGGCCTGCTGCCGCAGCCAGCACATGCGCAGCCAGATGGATACAGGCAGCATAAGCGCCAGTGTAAAGAAAATAAGCAAGCTAATCAACCCCGCACCTCCACTGCCAGTGTCCTTACATCGTATGGCGGAGCATAAAAAAATATGTATAGAAAAAGGGCTGTCGCCAAATGATTTGTTTATTTATAACAGCCTGTATATGTGAAAAAATAACTTATCGTTCTTTTGGCATTGCCCCAAAAGAACCAAAAGGGCTAGGCCTGTCCTCCAACATACTTGAAAAATTGCCGGCTTACTAAAATCCATAAACTCGCTTCGCTCAAACAAATGGATTTCTTAACGTAAGCCGGCAATTTTTCATCCTGCGGAACGTATGTTTCCGGAAAAGGCCGAACAGGAAACCAAAACAGGCTGTTGCTTTTGAACGCAACAGCCCCTTTCACAATGAACCCTACCGGCCCGTGCTGCCGAAGCCGCCGGCACGCTGGCCGGCCGGCTCCGTATCATGATCTGCCGTTAAGTATTTATAAAAAATCCCCTGGGCAATCCGTTCGCCCCGCTCAATCCGTACCGGACTGTCACTGTCGTTGCGCACGGCAATGAAAATGTGCCCCTCGTTATCAGGGTTGTTATAATAATCGGCATCAATAATGCCCTGACTATTGGCCAGGCTCACGCCCCGTTTGATCGCCAAACTTGAACGGATGTGAATACCCAAAAATTCATCAGTTTCCATATAGGCTTTCAAACCTGTCGGGATGAGCGCCAGTTTGCCAGGCGGCAGCTCCTCCGCTACAGCCGCCGCCAGATCATAGCCGGCACTGCAGGCCGTTTTTCGCTCCGGTAAAGCAATACCGGAACGTTCATATGCCGAAACCAATTCAAATCCCCGCTGTCTCATCACTTTTCTCCTAATCGTCAGCTTTTCGATTGTCAGCTTTATGACCAGATTGACTCGTCCAC
This sequence comes from Propionispora vibrioides, assembly GCF_900110485.1. Classification (NCBI taxonomy): domain Bacteria; kingdom Bacillati; phylum Bacillota; class Negativicutes; order Selenomonadales; family Sporomusaceae; genus Propionispora; species Propionispora vibrioides. The sequence continues at coordinate 115,803 of NZ_FODY01000005.1, forward strand.
AGGTCCCAGTGCCGTAAAACACATTCGCTGTGGATCAAACAAATCGGCCGCAATTCGTCTGATATCGTCCAGCGTCACCCGCTCAATTTTGGCCACTACCTCGTCCAGCGTGATATAGCGTCCCAGACTGATTTCCAGCTTACCGAGCCGTGACATTCTGCTGCTCGAACTTTCCAGCCCCAATAGCAGGCTTCCCTTTAATTGCTCCTTGGTTTTAGCCAACGTTTTTTCATCGATCCCTTGCTCCCTTAAATCGGCTACATTTTGCAGGATCAATTCAAGAACCTGAGCAAGATTGCCCGGCCTGGTTCCGGCATAGACGGAAAATAAGCCGGCATCACTGTAATTGGTCTGATAGGAATAGACCGAATAGGCCAGTCCACGTTCTTCACGAATGGCCTGAAACAGCCGGGAACTGATCCCGCCGCCTAAAATATTATTTAAGATGTGAATGCCGTACACATCGGGCGTCCCCTGTGGCACACCCGGCATACCTATACACAAATGCACCTGCTCGGTATCCTTACTATACACGCTATATCCGGGCTGCAGTTCCGGCGGCATTACAGCCGCCTGACCCTTGCGTCCGGCTAGTTTGCCAAAATACCGTTCCGTTAATTGCAGCAATTTCCCGTGCTCAAGATTGCCTGCCGCCGCGATGACAAAGTTGTCCGGTGTATAAAACCGGCCATAATATTCCCGCACCATCGCCTGGTCAAACTTCTTGATAGAGGCGGCAGAGCCCAGAATATTGCTGCCCAGTTGATGGCCGGGCCAGATTTTTTCCAAATGAATATCATGAACCAGTTCATCGGGCGAGTCCTCATACATATTCACTTCTTCCAGAACGACTTCCCGCTCGCGGTTGATATCTTCTTCGTCAAATTTGGAAGCCAACAGCATATCGCTAAGAATGGAAATCGCCAATTCCAAATGAGTATCCAGCACTTTAATATAGTAACAGGTGTGTTCCTTGGCCGTAAAGGCATTTAACTGCCCGCCAATGGCATCGACTTCTTCCGCGATGTCTTTGGCGCTACGGTTGGCCGTTCCCTTAAACATCAAATGCTCAATAAAATGAGAAATACCGTGATTATGCTCCGTTTCAGAACGTGAACCAGTACCCACCCACACCCCTAGCGTCACCGACTTGACATAGGGAATGGCTTCGGAAACAACCCTGACTCCATTCGGTAAAGTAGATTTACAATACATAAAAAACTCCTTTTTATTTTAAATGGACAAAAACATATGACAAAGATTTAACTTAGTTAATTTCGTGTAAACTTCCTATTTTCCTGCTGGGAACTATTTATTATATTATTGCCCGGCACCGCCGGGTGCGCGAAGCCCTGTCGCAGCAAGCCCGTTATCAATTTCCAAGAAAAGGAGAAGACAGAGATGCGCTACACATCCCTGTCTTCTCGCTGCAGCCGACTACCGGTTGTCAAAATAAGCCGCAATGCCATTAAAGACGCCTTGGGCTACTTTACCCCGGTAGGCATCGTTTTTCAGTTGAACCGATTCCTGCTCATTCGTTACGAAGCCCATTTCCACCAATACCCCCGGCATCGTGGTATTGCGCAACACATAAAAGGTTGCCGGGGAAATTCCTTTATCAACAGCCCCAGTCGTTTTGATCAGCGCTGTTTGTACCGCACGGGCCAAATCCGGTGATTTGTTGCCGTGGTAAAAAGTCATGGCGCCGGCGATATTGGAGTCCGGATTGGAATTGGAATGGATGCTGACAAAGATATCGGCCTTTTGTTGCTCAGCCATCGCTACCCTTGCCTCCAGTTCCTCACTCAGCGAACTACCCTCTGGCGCAACCGTCCGGTCGGTGTCACGGGTCATAATGACCTTGGCACCGGCTTGTACCAGTTTATCACGCAGCTTTAACCCGACTGCCAGGTTGTTGTCCGACTCACGGTCATTATTGGCAACCGCGCCGGGATTGCTGCCGCCGTGACCAGGGTCCACCACGATCACCTTGCCACGCAGCGACGCTGTGCTGCCTACACCGCCGGCCGAGTCACCGGGCGTGCTTGGCAACGGGATTACATTAACCGGCGAAGAAGTACCGCTACTGCTTTTTCCGCCGCCAAAAATATTAAAAATCGGTCCTAGCACTTTGTCAAACAAAAAGCCGAATACTTGCTCAAAAAAACCGGAGCCGCCACTGCCCGAGTCCTTGCTGGCAACCGTGGAGGAAGCCAGCGTGCCAAGCACCGAATCGGTACTTGCCGCATGAGCGGCCGAAAGTGGCAGCAGGAAAGTACACATCATTAGAAACAGCATTCCCCATGCCAGTAGTTTTGTATTATACACTGGTTACCTCCTTGTTGCGTATTGTCATTTCTTAAAACCATGTTCTTTAAAGACCTGCCAATAGCCGGGATCTTCCTCGCCAAGCTTCCACAAAGCGGCGCCGGCGATGTCGTATTTGTTGACTAAATCCAGCTTGTACGACAAGCTTTTGCTATTTTCAAACCAAACCTGATGAGACGTACCGTCGGCTGCCGTATAGTCAAAATGCGGTGCTTTGGCTTTATCGTCCCAGACAATGTCGGCGTTGTATTTTTCGGCCAATGCCATGGCCGGCGCATATTCAATACTTTCCACGCCTTTAGACGACCAGTCGTAGCCATAGCCGGGAACACACAGGTACAATTTATTCTTCGGAATATACTGCAAGGCGTATTGCAGGCTCTTTTCCACCCAGCCGATATCGGCAATTGGCCCAGCGCCACTCCATACGCCATGATTGTCATAGGTCATAATCATGATCTTGTCGGCATATTGGGCCAACGCAGCATAATCATAGGCGGCGGCCACATCGTTATCCTCATTCTGTTTCGGGAAAACGTCGATGGAAACAACATAGCCCTGCGGATGCAGACGATTATATAGTTCCTTCATAAACGCCGACAGATTGTCCCTGTCCTGGGCTGGAACCATTTCAAAATCAACATTGATGCCATCCAGGCCATACTGTTTTATATATGCCTCCATACTGTCAATGGACTTGGTTCGCAAAGCCGGGTTAGCCAGTATGGTATGAATCGGAATCTCGGACTTTTCCTGCTTGGCATTATTCACAAGCAGTAACGTGGGAATGTTGTTCTGTTTGGCAAACTTTACAACGGAGGCATGGTCATTGCCACCGCGATCCTTCACTGTGCCATTGCTTTGCAAAGTTGCCCAAAAAGGAGCAATGGTGTTTATTGTGTCGGTATGCTGCGACATCGCCTTGAAAGAAGACGTGTCGGTATCCCACCACTCGGCGTAAAAGCCGACAAGGTCTTTGGCGCTTTTACCGCCCAGACCTGTAGCGGGTGGATTATTACTCTTCGTTCCGTTGGAAAGATCGTTGGACGACCCCAGCAATTTGCCCAACAGCAAACCCAGGATAATGTCAAGAAGCCCGCCACCGGAAGATGAGCCCGCCGCAGTGGTCTGTGCCAACAAAGGATTGGCTGCAGCGGAGGCAGTCGGTGCCAGGGGCATAAAGATGGTTGTAGCCATCAAAAAAAGCACCATCCAGGTGATCTGCAATTTGTAGTATTTCATATATCAACCTCCATTCCAGACAAGCCTACCGCACTAACCTCATCAGGCAGAACGGCACACGACTATCAATAACCCATAGTCGTTATGTAAACATAATAGCATGGAACAGCTTATATATCAATAAAAAAAACAGGCAGTTTTATGCCTGTTTCTGCTATTTAAGTATATCAGATACCGTTGTTATCGTATATCCTCTTTCTTTCAGCTCCTTAATCAGCGTTGGCAAAGCCGCTGCTGTCGGGGCTGTGGGATGCATGAGAATAATCGCGCCGTTATGTATTTTTTTCACCACTCTGGCCGTAATGATCTCCGGCGCCGGCCGTTTCCAGTCAACCGTATCAATACTCCACAGGATATTTCTATATCCCAGCTCGCTGGCAGCCTGCAATACCATATCATTATACTCGCCATAAGGAGGAGCATACAGTGTGGTTTTTATGCCGGTAATCTCCTTAACCAGGTTCTCCGCCCGGGTAATTTCCTCCTGATTCTTTTCCTTGCTTAGGCTGTTGGGGTGAGGATGACTGTAAGTATGATTGCCTAATTCATGGCCCCGTTTTCCGATATCGGCCAGGGTGTCCGGAAACCGTTTGGCCCAGCTTCCCCCGATGAAAAAAGTAATTTTTATCTGATTGTCATCCAGCGTTTTCAGCATATCCGGCAAAAACTCCTCACCCCAGAACACATTGCAGGCAAAGGCAACCTTAGGCTGCTGTTCATCGCCATGAAATATGGCCTCCGCCTGTCCCGCCGGCTTTACTGTAGAAAGCATCGGCTGCAAAAAGCCAGCCAGCGCAGCCAATACCAGGAAAACTCCGGCAGCAAAGAAAATATACCATTGCCGCACACGCGCCACTACCATCCATCTCACCTGTCACCACTCCCGCTCCGGCCCGGGTCCCGGGCCTGTTATCGTTCTATGGTTAATGTATTACAGCAGCGGCGGTTTCATGAAAATAAAAAAGACTGTTGGAAATGATTTTACTCATTTGCAACAGTCTGTCTGCTTTTAGTAACTTATGCCTGTTCTTTATTGTCTGGTTCAGCTTTCAACAGTTCTTTGCGGGAGAGGTTGATCCGGCCCTGGCGGTCGATTTCGGTCACTTTGACCATGACTTCGTCGCCGACCTTCACTACGTCTTCCACCTTAGCCACCCGTTCTCTGGCTAGTTGTGAAATGTGTACCAGGCCTTCTTTACCTGGCAGAATTTCCACAAAGGCACCAAAATTCATGAGCCGTGTTACTTTCCCCGGATAGATGGCGCCGACTTCCACTTCACGGACCAAATTCTCAATAATCCGGACGGCTTTCTGACCGGCTTCCACATCCACAGCAGCGATAAAGACTTTGCCGTCATCTTCGATATCAATGCTTACACCGGTTTCTTCAATAATCTTCTTGATAATTTTGCCGCCTGGCCCAATAACATCGCGAATTTTTTCGGGATCAATTTCCATGGTAATAATGCGCGGTGCATAAGGCGACAGTTCAGTTCGCGGCTGGGTGATGGCTTCCATCATTTTTTCCCTAATGTGCGTCCGGCCCCGTTTCGCCTGTTCCAGCGCTTCGGTAAAAATTTCCCGGGTGATACCGGCAATTTTCATATCCATCTGCATGGCGGTAATACCTGTCGCCGTGCCAGCTACCTTAAAGTCCATATCGCCCAGCGCATCTTCCATGCCCTGAATATCGGTCAGAATAGTGAAATGATCACCGTCTTTAACCAGTCCCATTGCTACGCCCGACACAGGCGCCTTAATCGGTACGCCGGCATCCATTAAGGACAAAGTACTGCCGCAGACGCTGCCCATCGAGGTGGAACCGTTGGACTCCAGCACTTCCGATACGACCCGGATAGTATAGGGGAACTCGGACTCGCTGGGAATCACCGGCACCAAAGCCCGTTCCGCCAATGCGCCATGACCGATTTCACGTCGGCCGGGGCCGCGGGACGGTTTGGTTTCGCCCACGCTAAAGGCCGGGAAATTGTAGTGATGCATGTAACGTTTTGATTCCTCAACACCCAGCCCGTCGAGAATTTGTTCGTCACCGATGGCGCCCAGGGTGGTAATAGACAGCACCTGAGTTTGTCCACGGGTAAACAGACCGGAGCCATGAGTACGGGCAAATAAACCTACCTCGCAGGTAATCGGACGTACCTCGTCCACTTTGCGGCCATCCGGACGGATTTTATCAATAGTAATCATTTTACGGACTGTTTCTTTAAGGATCTTTTGCAATACATAGGAAATTTCTTTCTGATTTTCCGGGTAGATTTCGGCGAAATGCTCGGCAGTCTCGGTTTTTACCTTCTTGATTTCTTCTTCTCTGGTCAGTTTATCGGCATTTTGCACAGCCGTTACCAGACGCTCGGTGGCAAAAGCGCGTACACTGCGATTCAATTCGGCATCCACATCATAAAGCTTGATTTCCCGTTTTGGTTTACCAACTTCGGCAACGATTTTATCCTGAAAAGCAACAATTTCCTTGATAACTTCATGACCGTAGGAGATGGCATCCAACATAGTTTCTTCCGACAACTCATTGGCACCGGCCTCCACCATCAGCACAGCATCTCTCGTTCCGGCGACAACAAGGTTCAAGTCGCTTTTACCCTGCTGCTCCACCGTAGGATTGGTAATAAATTGCCCCTCAATCAGACCAACCCGGACGCCGGCAATCGGACCGTTGAAAGGAATATCGGAAATAGAAAGCGCGCAGGATGCTCCGATCATGGCCGGGATTTCCGGCGGATTATTCTGGTCTACTGAAATAACGGTAGCCACAACCTGTACATCGTTGCGGAAGCCTTCGGCAAACAACGGACGGATTGGCCGGTCAATCAAACGGCCTGACAATATAGCTGATTCACTGGGACGACCTTCCCGTTTAATGAAGCCGCCGGGAATTTTCCCCACTGAATACAAACGTTCCTCATAATCTACAGTCAAAGGAAAGAAGTCAATTCCTTCCCGCGGTTCGGCGGAAGCCGTTGCAGTTACAATCACCGCTGTATCACCATAGCGGACTAATACGGCGCCACTGGCTTGTTTAGCCAATTTGCCTGATTCAATAACCAGCTTGCGTCCTCCTACCATTGTCTCAAAACTATGCATCTGTTCTTTTCCTCCTCTTATAACCCCTTTAATTATCACAAAGATAGAGCTTCGACATTTTTTTTATTATTCCCTCTTTTATTACTATTTAACCTTTAAAATAAAGTAAAAGCGGGATAAATCCCGCTTTTACGTCTATTTTCTCAGATTGAGTTTTTCAAGAATGGAACGGTAACGGGCAATATCATTATCGCGCAAATAGTTTAAGAGGCCTCTGCGTTGGCCAACCATTTTCAAAAGGCCGCGACGGGAATGATGGTCCTTCTTATGTTCCTTCAAGTGTCCGGTCAGATAATTGATCCGCTCGGTCAGAATGGCAATTTGCACTTCCGGCGATCCGGTATCGGCCTCATGGACGCGGTACTTTTCGATAAGTTGTTGCTTTAATTCAGGTGTTAACATGTTAACTACTACCTCCTCATATTCTATCCCCATTAGCCAAGACGAACGTTGGAGACTCGAACATCCTCGCTATGGTTCACGCTTTGCTGGAATACCAGCAGAATTACACAAATAATATTTTACCATATTAGAACAAATAATGCAAATCATGCGCCGCATTTATTACTATTTTCCTTTAAATACGGCAAGGCTGCCTGAATATCCCGGTCAATCTGGTTTTTAAGCTCTTCTATACCGTTAAATACCGCTTCGCCGCGCAGCCAGGCCACAAATTGCGTACACAGAACCTGTCCGTACAAATCACCGGAAAAATCCAGCAGATGTACTTCCAGTCGCTGCTCCTCACCGTGAAAAGTAGGATTGGTACCGATGTTAGCCACGCCGTTATACCGTTTTCCCTTTAACCAAACCTGAACCGCATACACCCCGTTGGCCGGGATGGCAAACGCCGGCTCCAGTTCTATATTGGCCGTAGGAAAACCAATTGTCCGGCCCCGTTTATCCCCGTCAATGACCTTGCCGGTAAGGGCAAAGGGGCGGCCAAGCAGCCGGGCGGCCTCACCGACCTGTCCCTGGGCGATCATTTGCCTGATTAGCGTGCTGCTGACAAGCTGCTGATCGACGTACACCGCCGGCTGAACATCAACGGCAAAACCATGCCGCCGTCCAGCCTCGGCCAACAGTTCCGGCGTACCTTCCCCCTTGTTGCCGAAGGAGTAATTTGGACCAACCACAATGTGCTGCGGCGCAAAAGCCGTCAGCAATAATTCAATAAACTTCTGCGGCGACAGCGCCAGAAATTCCTGATTGAAGGGAATGGCGACAAACACATCCACCCCCATATCCGCCAGCAGGGCTTCTTTTTCCTCCTGGCTGATGAGCTGCGGCGGACAACGCAGCGGGTCCAGCATCGAAAGGGGATGATTGCTGAAAGTAAACACCACGCTGGTGCCGTCCGAAGCCCTGGCAATGTCCACAGCCCGGCTGATCACGCTCTGGTGGCCCTTATGCAAACCGTCAAAAGTCCCCAAAGCAATCACAATGTTTTTATATTGAAATGTAAGTTTAGCAATCTTATCAAAACTTTCCATACGACTCTCCTTATACTGGCTCCCATTACCAGCTTTTAGCGGGAGTTCAGTATTACTACTTGCAACATCACCGGATATCGTCCGAAAAAACCTTGACCGGCACAAGCAGGGAGTTATCCTTGCCTTGGCCGATACCGATCAGTAAACCTTGCTCATTGTAAATACGCATTGGCAGTGTTTCGCTGCTGACGCAGGCTATGCTCTGTCCATAGCGAAAGGCTTGTGCTTGTGCCGCCGTAAGCCGCAGCAGCGGCATATGCTGGAGAGCACTGTCCACCGGCTGTAAAGCCCGCTCTTTATCTTGCCCGACTTCTTCCACCGTCAGGGCCTCCTGCAGGGAAAATTGCCCGACTCGGGTCCGTACCAGGAAGCTCATAACCGCCGGGCAGCCTACCTTTTCGCCAATATCCATACACAAAGACCGGATATAGGTCCCTTTTGAACATACCACATCAAATAACAGGGTATTATCTTTGGCCGTGAGAAATTGAATGTCAGTGATGGTGATTTTACGGGGCTGACGCTCGACGGTAACTCCGGAACGGGCCAGATCATACAGTTTTTTCCCATTCACTTTGATGGCCGAATACATCGGCGGAATTTGCTCGCTGTCACCTAAAAAGGAGCGCAGCACCGCCGCCAGTCGCTCGGCAGGCAAAGCCGGACAAGGTGCCTGGGCAATAACCGTCCCCGTGTCATCACCGGTATCGGTGGCATAGCCGAAGGTCAGCTCCACCCGGTAGCTTTTGTCGCAGTCGGTGACATATTCAATCAACCGGGTGGCCGCACCTAAAAAAACCGGCAGTACGCCGGCAGCGGCCGGGTCCAGCGTTCCGGCATGGCCCACCCGTTTGATGCCATAAGTCCGGCGAATAAAAGAAACGACATCATGCGATGTCATTCCTGGCGGTTTCAAAACATTAATAACTCCTGCCATCATAGCGGTGTCCTGTCCAAGGCTTCCGTCACAGCCGTCACTACTTTGGCCTGCGCATCCTTTAAACTGCCTGTTACCGTGCAGCCGGCAGCGCGCATATGCCCGCCACCGCCAAAACTCAAGGCAATGCTGCTGACATCGATATTTTTCGAGCGTAAACTGACTCTGACATTTTTATCTTCGGCTTCTTTGAACATAATCGCCACTTCCACGCCTTCCACCGTCCGCGGATAATTAATAAAGCCTTCGGTATTTTGAGCGTACTCGCCTACTTCCCGGGTTACACTAATCGTCGCAATCTGCCCTCCGGCGTGAAACTCCAGCGTTTGCAGCACTTTGCCCAGCGCCGTCAGCGTGGCCAGCGGGCGGGTGTCCAATTGTTCGGCAATCAAGTGTGGCTGCGCACCGCACTCCATCAGGTAAGCAGCATCCCGCAAGGTAGACGGGGAAGTATTGGCATATTTAAAAAATCCACAGTCCGTGGCAATCGCCGTATATAAGCAAATGGCAATGTCCTCGGTAATTTCCGTCTTCATTTCCCTAAACAGCCTAAGGATGAGTTCACCGGTTGCGGCCGCTTGACTGTCAATGAGCCAATAATCGGCAAACTTAACATTGGAGGTATGGTGATCAATATTAATCACCGGCGCTTCCACCGCTGCACCAACCTTGCCGATCCGCTCGGCATCACTGGCATCCAGTACCACAAGAGCGTCGCAGACAAACTTGGCGTCGGCAGGTTTGCCGATCAACTCAACGCCTGGCATAAAGCGATACATAGCGGGAATATCGTCATCAATCAGCATCTGAACCTTTTTGCCGGCCGCTACCAGCCCATGATACAGCGCCAGAACAGATCCCAGGCAGTCACCATCAGGATGGACGTGCCCGGTAATCACCAGGCTACGCGCTGCCGCAAGCAAAGCTGCTATACTTGCAAATGACATTTCCATACTACCGGTTATCCTCATCTTCTTTTATTTTTAAGAGCAATTTTTGTATTTTATCACTATAATCCAATGATTCATCCAAATGTAAGGTCAGTTCAGGCGAAAAACGCATACGCAGCCGTTTGCCGATTTCCGAACGCAAAAAACCCAGCGCCTTTTGCAGCCCTTCCCACGTCTGGGCCTTCTGTTCATCACTGCCCAGCAGGCTCACATATATTTTCGCATGTCTGAGATCGCCGGTTGCTTCCACCTGGGTCACCGTCACAAAACCGACCCGGGGGTCTTTCAATTCATTTAAGATAATTTTACTGGCTTCCTGCTTAATAAACTCCTGAACCTTTTCCACGCGGAGTTGTCCCATCGCTATCCTCCGTTCTACCAAGCGCCTTGCCATCAGTACCTTGACAAACCTAATCCAGTGAATGTGACAGTCTATATTCCGTAGCACTGCTTTTGTCGGCCATCGGCATACATCCGGTATGCCTCGTTCCTCCGCCTTGTGCTGCAAAATATGACCACGCCATTCTAGCGTTTTAGAGGTGCCAAGGTACTAGAAACTGTATAATGCTGGCGAAACGCGATTTGCCGGCATTTACAGAATCCAAAACGGTAAAGTGCTAGTCTCTCTTTACTTCCTCCATGACAAAGGACTCGATAATGTCGCCTTCCTTGATATCACGGAATTTCTCAACCGAAATGCCGCATTCATAACCGGCGGCCACTTCTTTGACATCGTCTTTAAAGCGACGAAGCGCTTCGATTTCACCTTCATGCACTACAACACCGTTGCGGACGACACGAATTTGAGAGGCTCTGGTAATCTTGCCTTCCAGTACATAGGACCCGGCCACCACTGTTTTGGGGACGGAAATGACCTTTCTAACTTCCAGTCGTCCCTGCACCACTTCTTTATACTCCGGCGCCAGCATCCCCTTCATGGCCGCTTCCACATCATTGATCGCCTCATAAATAACCCGGTAGAGACGAATATCGATTTTTTCGCTTTCCGCCGCTTTACGGGCATTGCCGTCGGGGCGGACGTTGAAACCGATGATTAAGGCATTGGAGGCCGAAGCCAGCATGACATCCGACTCGTTGATCGCACCGACACCGGCATGAACGATGGAAACGCGCACTTCCTCGCCGGTATTGAGATTAAGCAGCGATTGGCGCAGCGCCTCAATTGAACCCTGCACATCGGCCTTAATGACAATGTTCAGATCCTTAATATTTCCTTCCTGGATTTGTTTAAATAAGTCATCCAGCGACACCTTCTGAGACTGCTGCATTTCTTCGGTGCGCCGTTTGGCAATCCGCTTCTCGGCGACTGCCCGGGCCGTCTTTTCGTCAACAGCCACTAAAATGTCACCAGCCTGCGGCACATCCGCCAATCCCAGTACTTCCACCGGTGTCGAAGGTTCCGCCTTCTTCACCTTCTCGCCTCGGTCGTTGACCATCGCCCGTACTTTGCCAAAGGCGGTGCCGGCAATGATGGAGTCACCAATGCGCAACGTCCCCTTCTGCACCAGTACGGTAGCCACCGGACCACGGCCTTTGTCGAGCTCGGCCTCGATAATAATGCCATAGGCGGCCCGATTGGGGTTAGCCTTAATTTCCTGCACTTCCGCCATTAACAGAATCATTTCCAACAGTTCTTCGATACCGGTTTTCTGATGGGCCGAGACAGGCACCATGATGGTCTCGCCGCCCCAGTCCTCCGGCACCAGTCCATGATCGCCAAGTTGCTGCTTGACTCTATCCGGATTAGCACCTGGCCGGTCCATTTTATTGATGGCGACAATAATTGGCACCTTGGCCGACTTAGCGTGGTTAATTGCCTCGATGGTCTGCGGCATAACGCCGTCATCGGCGGCCACCACCAGAATGGCGATATCGGTGACCTGAGCACCACGGGCCCGCATAGCAGTAAACGCTTCGTGACCGGGGGTATCCAGGAATACGATTTTTTTACCCTGACAGATAACCTGATAAGCTCCGATATGCTGTGTAATGCCGCCGGCTTCCTGCTGGGTCACCCGGGTTTGGCGAATGGCATCGAGCAGCGAGGTCTTGCCGTGGTCGACATGACCCATAACCGTTACAACCGGCGGTCTTATCACTAATTGCGATTCGTCATCTTCAATTTCAGGAATTTCCGTCGGATCCTCTTCCGGTGGCAAAGCCTCCACTGTTACACCAAAATCAGCGGCAACCAACGATGCCGTATCAAAATCGACTTCCTGGTTGATGGTGACCATCACGCCAAGCATCATCAGCTTTTTGATGACTTCACTGGCTTCACGGCCCATCTTGCTGGCCAACTCCTTAACAATGATGGACTCGCCCAGCTTGATATTCTTCGGTTTCGGCGGCTCCACCTTGGGCTGTACAGGCTGCGGTGAACGATGGGCGTTTCTGCCGGCATGATTCGAGCGGTTTTGCTGCCGGTTTGCGCCATGCGGTTTATTCTTATTAAAGTTATTGTTGTTGCTATATTGTTGTTTTTGCTGGCCCTGCCCGGCAAAACGATTGCCTGAGTTACCTGTGTTGTTGTTACGCTGTTCAGATGGTCCCCGGTTATTCGACCGGTTATCACTATGCTGCTCCGTGCCACCCACGTTACGCGGCCCCTGATAAGGCGGACGCTGCTGTGAATGAGCTGGTGAACCTTGCTGCGGTGAGCGCTGCTGATTGGGGCCGCCACTTTGCTGCGGACGCTGCGGTCTCGCATAGTTGGCCTGCTGCGAACGCTGTTGATTATTTCCCTGAAAAGGTTGCTGCGGACGCTGCTGATTGCCCTGAGCAGCTTGTTGTGGACGTTGTTGCTGGAACGTCCCGTTATTCCGATTAGGCTGGTGAGGACGCTGTTCTCCCTGCTGCTGGCGATTGGGCTGTTCGTTCCTCAGGTCCCGCCGTGGTGCATCTACAGCTCCCGGTCTTGACTGCGGCCGGGCTGACTCCGGTCTGGCCGCCGGCACCGCCGGTGCTGACGGAGCTTTGCTCGGAGCCGGCTGATCAATTTTGCGGGCAAAGGTACGGTCAATAATTTGTTTTGCTTCCTGGTCCACACTGCTCATATGATTTTTGGCCGCCATATTGTTGCGTGCCAGAATATCCATAATCACCTTACTGGTTGTATTAAATTCCTTAGCTAATTCATATATTCTATATTTGGACATCAATCCACCCCCATTTTCGTTCTCTCCCGAAGGCACATCCGGTAAAACTCTCATTTCCCGTTCAATATGCTGTCTAATGACCGGCTGAAGCCTTCATCAATGACGGCCAGTGCCGCACGGTTATGTTTTCCGATGCATTGTCCCAATACATCCTTGGACAGTATCTCGTAAAAAGGCAGTTTGTAGTAAGCTGCCATATTTTGATAGGCTTTTTTGGTATTGTCCGAACCATCGGCCGCGACTACGATCAGCTTCGCTTTGCCTGACCGGACGGCTTTTTCCACCGCCAGCTCGCCTGACACGATTTTACCGGCCTTTTGGGCCAGCCCCAGGAGCGACATCACTCTTTGTTCTTTCATATTTTCGTTATTCCGTCGCGCAAGGCTTCGTATACGGCCGCCTCAATCGGCTGATTAAGCGCTTTCTCTATGCGTTTTTGCTTCATGGCTTTGGTAAAGCATTCTTCCGACGGGCATATATAAGCGCCGCGTCCGGCTTTTTTGCCGGTGGCATCCAAAACAATACTGCCGTCAGGCGTACGGACAATCCTGAGTAATTCTTTCTTGCTTTTCATCTCTTGACAGCCGACGCACATACGCTGCGGGATTTTTTTCTTCTGCATAGCCACTCCCCTCCCTATATGGCGGATTGGGCCTGGGATTCACTTTTTATGTCAATTTTCCAGCCGGTCAGCTTAGCGGCCAAGCGGGCATTTTGTCCTTCCTTGCCAATCGCCAGTGACAATTGGTAGTCGGGAACAATCACCTTAGAGATTTTTTCCGCCTCATTCACCTCGACGGATACCACTTTGGCCGGACTTAGGGCGTTGGAAATATATTTGGCCGGGTCAACACTCCACTTAACGATATCGATTTTTTCACCCTTCAACTCATTGACAATGGTTTGCACGCGCATCCCCTTATGCCCGACACAGGAGCCGACGGGATCAACATTTTCATCGCGGGAATGGACGGCAATTTTCGAACGCAGCCCCGGTTCGCGGGCCACCGACTTGATTTCCACCACACCGTCATGAATTTCCGGCACTTCCAATTCAAACAAACGCTTGAGTAATCCCGGATGTGTACGGGATACCAGGATTTGCGGCCCCTTAGTCGTTTTCTTCACTTCAATTATGTAGGTTTTCAACCGGTCGCCGTGACGATAGGTTTCACCGGCAATCTGTTCGGACGGCGCCAGAATAGCCTCCGCCTTGCCCAAATCGATGAATACGTTTTTTTGCTCCATGCGCTGGACAATGCCTGTCAGTATATCACTTTCCCGGTTGGAAAATTCTTCATAGATAATGCCCCGCTCGGCTTCCCTGATTCTTTGCACAACCACCTGCTTGGCCGTTTGCGCGGCAATGCGGCCAAAATCCTTCGGCGTTACTTCCACTTCAATAATATCCTCCAGACCATAGCGAGGATCAATGCTTTTTGCCTCGGCCAACGACATTTCCAAGCGGCTGTCGGTAACCTCTTCCACAACATTTTTGCGGGCGTACACATGGATTTCGCCGGTTAGCCGGTCAAGCGATACCATGACGTTTTGCGCCGAACCGAAATTTCTTTTATAAGCTGAAATCAGTGCTGCTTCAATTGCATCAAATAAGATCTCCGGTGCAATTCCCTTTTCCTTTCCCAACTGCTCAAATGCTTGCATAAATTCAGCGTTCACTATAATTCCCCCTATTCAATTTTAACTAATTAGAAGTCAATGTGCAGCCGGACCTGAGAGGCTTTTTCCCGCGCCACAATCACTTCGGTGCCAGCCACATCGACATGAATATTTCCATCGGTTAAGCCGATTAAGGTACCTACGATGCTTTTCTTCCCGTTAATCGGAGCAAAGGTGCTTATTTCCACCACTTCTCCGCTATGGCGGACAAAATCACGTTCTTTTCTGAGTGCCCGGTCAATACCCGGCGACGAAACTTCCAGATAATAGCTGTCTTTTATCGGATCAAGCTCATCGAGCTTGTTTTCAAGGCGTTCGCTAACCCATTGGCAGTCTTCAACTTCCAAACCACCTTCTTTATCAAGAAAGACACGCAGATACCACTCGCGTTCTTTCACATATTCAACGTCCACCATTTCCAAATCCGTTGAAGCGATGATATCGTTAACCAAGCCTTCCACCAAATTTTCGATCTGTTCTTTCGACAAATAGATAACCCCCTACCGTTTGTAGCCACTTGCGGGTATTGAGCAGCAACATACCTGCTCTTTTTAGTGTTGCCTAATAACCCGCACCCTTATACCCTGTATTTGGCAGGTCAATAGCAGTAATTAAGAGGAAAGAGTGGGCTGACATCCCACTCTTAGCTGCGTAAACAAAATTATACCTTATCAATTATACCACCATAGGATATGATTTACAACACCGGCATCACAGATTTTAACATTCTCCTGCTTAGGCAAACAGCATGATCTGGTCAGTTTCCGGTAAGTCATTCAGGCAGCCATGATTGCGCAATATATCGATAACCGTCTTGGAGGCACGGGCCCGCACCCGGATGTCCTCCACCGAGGAAAAGGGCCGTTCCCCGCGGGCCTGAACAATATTCTGGGCAGCCGAGTCACCCAGTCCCTGCAGGGAAGCCAGCGGCGGCAGCAGACCATTGTCCACAATAAGAAACTTCGTCGCGTGGGAAGAATACAGATCGACCCGTCTAAAGCTAAAGTCGCGCAGATACATTTCCAGCGCCATTTCAAAAATAGTCTGCATGCCTTTTTCCTTGGCGGTCATCATATTGCCCTTTTGCTCAAAATCGGCCAACTGGCTGCGTAGCACCTTTTCACCTTGAACGACAATATCGGCGTCAAATTCTGTAGCCCGGACCGTGAAATAGGAGGCATAAAAGGCCAGCGGATAGTGCACTTTGCAATAGGCAATGCGGAAAGCCATCATAACATAAGCCACCGCATGGGCCTTGGGGAACATGTACTTGATTTTTTGACAGGACTCAATATACCACTCCGGTACATTGTTGGCCTTCATTTTTTCCACATCTTCCGGCTTTACGCCCTTCCCTTTACGAACGCCCTCCATGATTTTAAACGCCAACTGCGGCTCCAATCCCTTATGTATCAGGTACATCATAATATCGTCGCGGGCTGAAATGGCCTCGGACAATTTAGCTGTGCCTGCCTTAATCAAATCCTGGGCATTGTTGAGCCAGACATCGGTGCCGTGGGAAAAGCCACTGATCCGCACCAGCTCACTGAAGGTACTCGGCGTCGTATCTTCCAGCATTTGGCGAACGAACTTGGTGCCAAACTCGGGAATGCCGAACGTTCCCACCTGGCTGCCCAGTTCTTCCGGTGTCAGATTGAGCGCTTCTGTTGAGGAAAACAGACTCATCGTAGTTTTATCGTCAAAGGGAATTTGCTTGGCATCAATGCCGGTTAAATCCTCCAGCATTCTAATCACGGTCGGATCGTCATGACCGAGGATATCCAGCTTGACCAGCCGGCTGCTGATCGAGTGGTAATCAAAATGGGTGGTTATAGTACCTGACTTGGCATCATCGGCCGGATGCTGAATAGGGGTAAAATAGTGTACATCCATGTCGCGGGGTACGACCATAATGCCGCCCGGATGCTGGCCGGTGGTCCGTTTAACGCCGGTGCAGCCGTTGATCAGACCGTTGATGTAGGCATCACGGACCGAAATATTCTTCTCGGTAAAATACTTTTTAACAAAGCCATAGGCGGTTTTATCGGCAATTGTCGCAATTGTTCCGGCCCGGAATACATTGTCCCGGCCGAACAGTTCTTCCGTATATTTATGGGCTACCGGCTGATAATCGCCGGAGAAATTCAAGTCGATATCAGGCACCTTGTCACCGTGGAAGCCCATGAAAACGGCAAACGGAATATCATGTCCATTTTTCTCCATTGGCCGCTGGCAATGAGGACAATCTTTGTCAGGCAAATCATAGCCGCCGCCTACACTGCCGTCGGTAACAAATTCACTGTACAAACAAGCCGTGCAACGCCAGTGGGGCGGCAATGGGTTTACTTCAGTAATACTGGTCATCGTAGCCACAAAGGAAGAACCGACCGACCCCCGGGACCCGACCAGATAGCCATCATCCAGCGATTTTTTAACCAGCTTGTGCGCAATGAGATACAGTACGGCAAACCCGTTATTGATGATAGCATCCAGTTCATACTTCAGGCGGGCAGCCACTACTTCCGGCAGCGGGTCGCCATACAGTTCATGCGCTCTTTGGTACGACATGGAGCGGATTTGTTCCTCGGCGCCGGGAATTTGCGGTGAATACAGTTCGTCTGGAATCGGTTTGAAAGTTTCAAACCACTCGCTGATCTGGCGGGGATTGTCCACCACCAGTTCATGGGCCTTTTGCTTGCCTAAATAGGAAAATTCATCCAGCATGTCCGCTGTGGTGCGGAAGTAAAGCGGCGGCTGCTGATCAGCATCGGCAAAGCCCTTGCCGGCCATCAAAATCCGCCGGAACACTTCGTCTTCGGGATTTAAAAAGTGAACGTCACCGGTGGCAACCACCAGCTTGTTCAGTTTTGTCCCCAATTCACAGACCTTGCGGTTGATTTGGCGCAGTCCTTCGTCATCGGCTACTTTGCCCTCTCTTACCAGGAATGCATTGTTGGCAATCGGCTGAATTTCCAGGTAATCGTAAAAAGAAGCAATTTCTAAAAGTTCTTCCTCACTGGCCTGGTTGACAATAGCCCGGATTAATTCGCCCGCTTCACAAGCCGATCCCAGGATCAGTCCTTCCCGGTGTTCGATCAGGGCTGTCCGTGGAATCCGCGGTGTCCGGTGCATATATTTCAGATGGGAGAGCGATACCAGACGATACAGATTACGCAGTCCCACGCTGTTTTTCGCTAAAATAACAATATGGTAGGAACGGTTGATTTCGTTATCAAACAAATACCCCTCCATACCGTAAATCACTTTAATTCCGCATTTAGCGGCCACTTCATGGGCTTCGGGGAAGGCCTGGACCACACCGTGATCGGTAATGGCAATAGCCGGATGATTCCAGCGGGCGGCCGTCTGAATCAGTTTTTTCACCGAAACAACGGCATCCATATTGCTCATCCGGGTATGGGCGTGTAATTCCACCCGGGTCAGCTCGGCGTCGTCCATACGTTCGGTCTTTTCCAAGCGGCACATGCTGTCGACAAACAGCACTAAATCCTTGGAGAATTTGTCATATTGGACAGTTCCCTTCACTTTGACCAGCATTCCCTGGGCCAAGGCACCGCTGATCCGGTTAAACTGCTCCTGTTCATCAAAGAACGCCTTGCCGCTGATGCCATCAGTCGCGTCACTCAAGTCAAAAGTAAGCAGAAAACGGCCTGACCGCAGCTCCCTGGTTTCAAAACCGACCAGCTCGCCGGCAAACACCACATTGCGGGCCTCATCCTGTACTTCATGAATAGCCTGAGCATCCCCTTTAATTGGCTTGCCGAAAATAACCGGACTGTCCTTTTTCTTTTTCTCCCGGCTGTTTAGACTTTCCGAGAGAGCCTCCATATATTCCGGTGTCAGATAGTCTTCCTCGCTGGCTACCTCTTCGCTAAGCAAGCCCGACAGTATCTCCACCCGGTAGGAAAGACCAAACTTCTTTAGAATAAACTGCCGTATCGTTTGGTCAACCCCATAGCTGGCCATCAATTGCCCCGACAGATCCCCAGACGTTTCAATGGTTAACGTATGGCCCTCCACCTTCCAGGCAGCATGAATCAGTATATGTTTAACGGCCGGAGTCTCCTGCGCGATCAGACTGATAAAGGAAGTCCATTCCCGGGCCAGGTACTCCTCCAGATTCGACATCTGCTGGGTGAAGCTTACACTTTTCAAGCCGCAGTTCCGGCACAGTTTCCGGGCCACAAGATTGAGCAGCTTGTCCGGCAGCTGACATGGGACAGTCAGCACCAGATCCCAGGCATTGGCACCGGTGTTGACATTGACACTGGCCACCTTGGCCGCTGCCAAGAGCTCCTGCTCTTCTGCCGCAACAGGAACATCGGATATAAATTCATATAGCGTCCGGCAACTATCAGGGATTATACAATAGTTGTGCATTCTTATCTCTCCATTCATTAACACTTCCATTGTACCATAAAAACCGTTTTTCTTTGATACTCTAAAAAGACTAAAAAGACAAATTAGAAGCGTGATATAAACATTACATCACGCTTCTTCGGACTATTTACAATGTTGCTAATAGTTCTTTGATTTTGGTGGCAAAGCCTTCTAAGCGGTAGTATAACACTTCACCGGTGCGTCTTATTTTTACTTCGATAGTATCTTCGTTGACCGCCTTGGGTCCTACCGTTATTTTCAACGGATAACCAATGAGATCAGCGTCTTTGAACTTAACGCCCGGCCGCTCATTCCGGTCATCCAGCACAGTCTCCACCTGCGCAGCCTGCAAGGTGGCATAGATCTGTTCCGCCAGAGCCACCTGGGCCTGATCCTTGGTACTAATCGGCACAACCACAGCATGGTAAGGAGCAATCGCCACAGGCCAGATAATGCCATGTTCGTCATTATGCTGTTCAATGGCGGCGGCCATGGTACGGCTTACGCCGATGCCGTAGCAACCCATGACCATCGGCTGTTCCTTGCCATTTTCATCAAGGTAAGTGGCCTTCAGGGAGGTACTGTACTTGGTATGCAGCTTGAATACCTGACCGACTTCAATGCCGCGGGCTGTTTTGATGGCGGCGTCACAGTGCGGGCAGGGATCACTTTCGGTAATCAGCCGCAAATCGGTAACAATAGCAGGGGTAAAATCCCGTCCCGGATTTACATGAATATAATGCTTATCCATCTGGTTAGCACCGCATACGGCATTGCTGAGATTCATGACCGAAGCATCGGCAACGACGGTGACGTTTTTCAAGCCCACCGGGCCGATAAACCCGGCCACACTGCCGATAGCAGCAAGCTCTTTATCGCCGGCCAAATCCAGTGCCAGGCAGTTCAGGCTGTTTTTCAGCTTGATTTCGTTAACCTCATGATCACCGCGCACCAAAGCCAGCACAGTTTCCTTTTCGGTCCGGTAAGCGATAGCCTTGATGGTTTTATCGGCTGTAACCCCTAAAAAGGCGGTCAAATCGGCAATGGATTTCATGGCTGGCGTATCAACGGCAGCCAGTTCCTGCGGTGTTTCCGGTACAGCCGGCAAGGCTTTCAACTCGGCTTTTTCCACATTAGCGGCATAATCACAGCTTGTGCAGTAGACAATGGCCGCTTCGCCGGAATCGGCAATCACCATAAATTCATGGGTGCCGCTGCCACCGATGGCACCGGCATCAGCCTCTACCGCCCGGAAGGTCAAACCGCAGCGGGAAAACACCCGGGAATAGGCATCATACATTTTGTTATAGCTCTCGCTTAGACCGGCTTCATCCCGGTCAAAGGAGTATAAGTCTTTCATGATAAATTCGCGACCGCGCATTAGGCCGAAACGGGGCCGTATTTCATCACGGTATTTATTCTGGATTTGGTACAGCAGCAAAGGAAGCTGCCGGTAAGAACGGACATCGGTACGCACCAGGGTAGTAATCATTTCTTCGTGAGTGGGCCCCAGGCAGAAATTCCGGTCATGCCGGTCTTTCAAGCGGAACATTTCATCTCCGTATACATGCCAGCGACCCGTCTCCAGCCACATTTCTGCCGGCTGAACGATAGGCATCAGTAGTTCCTGACCACCTTTGGCATCCATTTCCTCCCGGACAATCTGTTCAATTTTTTTCAATACACGCCAGGCCAGCGGCAAATAAGTATACACGCCGCCGGCTGCTTTCCGCATCATACCAGCCCGCAGCATCAGTTGATGGCTCACCACTTCCGCTTCGGCCGGAGTCTCCCGTAATGTAGGTGCGTATAAATGTGACATGCGCATGATTATTGCTCCTCCTCAACAACAAGCTTATCTATTTCTTTAAACAGTTCGGCCACTAGATCCTGTTCGGCCACTCTTTTGATGATTTCCCCTTTGCGGAAAACCAGGCCCTGACCGGCGCCACCGGCAATACCGAAATCAGCCTCCCTGGCCTCGCCCGGACCGTTAACCACACAGCCCATCACGGCAATTTTGAGCGGTTTTTTAATAACGGCAAGTTTTTGTTCCACCTCTGCCGCAATGCCGGCCAGATCAATGTTACAGCGCCCGCAGGTAGGACAGGATATCAGAACAGGTCCGTATTCGCGCAAACCAAGCGCTTTTAATATCTCGTTGCCGACCCGCACCTCTTCCACCGGATCGCCGGTCAGGGAAATCCGCAGGGTATCGCCAATCCCCTCGGCCAGCATGGCGCCGATGCCGACCACCGATTTAATCACACCACTGGTAACGGTACCGGCCTCGGTAATTCCCAGGTGGAGTGGATAGTCAACAGCTTCGGACATCAGCCGGTAAGCAGCGATGGTCATCGGCACATCGTGAGCTTTCAGGGAAATTTTTATATCCTGAAAATCATGCTCCTCCAAAATGCGTACATGGCGAAGTGCGCTTTCCACCATAGCTTCCGGGGTCGGATGCCCGCCGCGCTTGGCCACGATATCGGCCGGCAGCGAACCGGCGTTAACGCCGATCCGAATCGGAATATGGCGGCTTTGAGCAGCCTTAACCACCAGGGCGACCTTGTCGTTGCCGCCAATATTGCCCGGATTGATCCGCAAAGCATCAATCCCCCGCTCCAGCGAAGCCAGAGCCAGCCGGTAATCAAAATGGATGTCGGCCACCAAAGGCACTGCCGGCAGCTCCTGCTTAATATCGAACAGGGCCTCGGCTGCCGGCATATCCGGCACGGCCAGACGGACAATATCACAGCCCGCTTCCACCAGACGCCGGATTTGAGCTACTGTGGCCGCTACGTCGTGAGTTTTGGTATTAGTCATCGACTGCACGGAAATTGGCGCACTACCGCCGACCGGCACCGCGCCAATGCGAATTTGTCTGGTCACTTTTCTCTGCATAGTTCCACTCTTTTCATAGTCCGCACCAGAGCGTGTTTTTAAGCCATCCGTAACGGTCCCTGACGACACTTTTTTATTGCATACCCCGTTAAATTTTTTTGAATAGGGCTGCTATTCCTGAAAAATTTTGCCGCGTCTGGCGCAAAAATCACTCGCCATGAATCATTCCGTTAGTTAAAAGCACGCTCTACGGCCGGATTAAAATAATTTCAGCTTTGCTATATCCTTAAAAGTAGCAACCAAGGTAAGTAACAGCAGCAAAGCAAAACCAATCATTTGTAAAAACTGCATTTTATCCCGGCTTAAGGATTTACCGCGTACTCCTTCCAGCATCAGCGCCACCACATGGCCGCCATCCAGCACCGGTACGGGCAGCAAATTTAAAAGACCCAAATTAAGGCTTAGGAAAGCGGCAAATTGTAGCAGCGGAATAAACCCAAGCTGGGCCACTTCACCGGCCATTTGAGCCACGCCGATCGGGCCGGCCACTTCGGCAGCCACCTGCCCGGTAACCATTTGAAGCAAGCCAGTGATCATGGCGGCCGTAACCGTATAAGTCTGCACAACCGACAGTTTTACCGATTCAAAGAAACCAGGGCGATAATTGTCAATCTGCGGCATAACACCGATAATTCCCCGGTTGGCTTTGTTGTCAAACTCAGGCACCACTTCTGCCTGGCTTGTTGTTCCAGACCGTTCAAACTGAATGCTTAACGGTTTTTGTCCGCTATTTTGAACCAGCGTAACAAACTGACGCCAGGAATCAATTTTTTCATTGTTAACGCTGACAATCCGGTCGCCAGTCATCAGCCCCGCTCTGGCCGCCGGTTTATCGGCAAAGATATTGCCGATAATCGGCTGATCCGATACATTATCAATTCCTGCACTAAGAAATACAATCAGAAACAAAAGCACCGGCAGTAGAAAGTTCATCGCCGAACCGGCTACAATAACCAATATTCTCGCCCAGATTGGTTTCGCACCGAAGGAACGTTCATCCTGCTCTTCGTCCGGGTCCATGCCGGCGATCTTATTGAAACCGCCCAGGGGAATCATCCGCAGCGAATACAGCGTCTCGCCGCGGCGAAAGCTAATCAGCTTTTTGCCAAAACCAAGAGCAAATTCGTCAACCCGCATGCCAACCCATTTGGCCGTCATAAAATGTCCCAGTTCGTGTACGAAAATCAATACACCGAAAACGAAAATACTAGCTATAACGGTTGTAAACAATAAAATTCCCCCTATCATCTCAATTGTTATTGGGGTACCCCTTGTTAACCTTCAGATCAGGAAAAGTTGTATATAATAATATACGAGAGGAGCCGTAAACATTATACTATCAAACCGGTCCAACACACCGCCATGTCCCGGCAACAGACTGCCCGAATCCTTTACACCGCAAAAACGTTTGAACGCCGATTCAGCCAGGTCACCGACAGGCGCCGCCACGCCCACCAGACAACCGATCAGAGCAGTATGCAGCACGGGAATACCAAATACCAGACTGCCGATCCCCGCCAAGGCAGCTACGCTGCCGACCAGCCCGCCAAGCGCTCCTTCTACTGTTTTTCCGGGGCTGATGGCTGGGCACAATTTTTGTTTTCCCCAGCGCGATCCCACTAAAAAAGCGGCCGTATCATTGGCCCAGGTTCCGATAAAGGGCAACCATAGATAAACAATGCCCGCCGACAACGATCCCCACAGGGTGGGATACGGATGAGTCAACTGCAGCGAACGCAATAAAATTAAATAGGAAAACGCCAGACCGATGTAACCAATGCCAAATATGCTGTATACCGCTTCCTGTACGGAAAAATTCTTATGACCAATAACCATTTTACCCAATAGCAACAAAATAGTTATAAACAGCACTCCCATCGTTTCATCCGGATTGCCCAGCCAAGCGCACCCTAATAAGAGTAGTATGCCGAAAAATCCCGGATAATAGGCAAGTTTTGTTTTCTTGACGCGCAGCATGGTACAAAATTCATGCCAGCTTGCTACTGCTAACAGGGCAATAGTCGCGAAAAACAGCCACTGTCCATACTGAATGATATAGATGGTGGCCGGTATGCCGATAATTGCTGTTAAAACCCGTTTACTGAACATAATCCACCTACTTTTTCCTGTCTGTATCCTCACGCCCTATGTCTTTCTCAGGCCGCCAAACCGCCGCTCCCGCTGTTGATAGTCCTGAAGTGCCTGAATAAATTGCTCCGGTCCAAAATCCGGCCAATTCATGCCGGTCAGCCAGATTTCCGTATAGGCCAATTGCCATAATAAGAAATTGCTGATACGGCAGTCACCGCCAGGTCTAATGAGTAAATCAGGGTCAGGCAGATCGGCTGTATATAAATATTTTTTTATCAGGCTTTCATCAATGTCCGCCGGCGTACAGTTGCCGTTCTGCACTTTTTCGGCAATTATTTGAACAGCCCGCACCAATTCGGCCCGTCCGCCATAATTGACGGCCAAATTCAAAATAAGTCCCGGATTGTGTCTGGTACGGTCCTGCGCTTTTTCCATTTTATGTTGCAAGGCTGGCGCTAATTCGTCCAGCTTGCCGATAAACCGAATTTGCACCCTTTTATTATGCAATTCATTAATTTCGCTATCAAGAAAGTCGGAAAATAATTTCATTAGAAAATCAACTTCTTCCACCGGCCTTTTCCAGTTTTCCGTGGAAAACGCATAGGTGGTAAGTACCTTTAACCCTATATCGGAAGCTACCGTAACAATTTTGCGCAGTGCTTCCACACCCGCACTGTGCCCGTAAGTACGGGGCATCCCCTTTTTTTGGGCCCATCGCCCGTTTCCATCCATAATCACAGCAACATGTTCAGGCAGATTGTCCTTATCCAGCTTGTCATATAAATCCTGTCCAGTTACCTGTACTTGCTGTTTTCCAAACCACTTTTTCCACACAAAAGTGACCTCCAAATAAATGCATATGAAACATAAACCCCCTCACAAGAGGGGGCTCCAATTAGGGGGCTACGATAGCACCAACCGGACAAACCGCCGCACAGGCGCCGCACTCTACGCATTCATCGGAAATAACATATATCGGGTTGCCTTCCGCGATAGCACCCACCGGGCATGTACCGGCGCAAGAACCGCAGGCAATACATTCATCTTGAATTTTATAAGCCATATTACTGCACCTCCTTTTCCATTTTCGCAGCAACGACTAAAGAATAACTTCCATCTTCTTTTTCCCGTTGACGCACCACATAAAGCGGCCCCGGGCCGGCTCCGGTTTTTTTCACCGGGCTGGTTGTCACGACTTCAAAGGCAAACTGTTTTTCCCGCAAAGCCAGGGCTGCCGCTTCTAAAGACCATCCTACATAATACACGGCTTACACTTCCATAATTTCTTTTTCTTTTGACCCCATAACCTGATCAATTTCTTTTATGTATTTATCCGTTAATTTCTGCATATCTTCCTGCGCCTTTTTGGTTTCATCTTCCGATGCAGATTTTTCTTTTTCGATCTTCTTAATACCGTCATTGGCGTCACGTCGGATATTGCGCACAGCTACCCGCGCATCCTCCGCTTTTTTGTGGACCATTTTCACCAGTTCAGTACGGCGCTGCTGCGTAAGCTGCGGAATATTCAACCGGATAACAGACCCGTCGCTGTTTGGCGTAAGGCCTAAATCAGATTTCAATATAGCTTTTTCAATTGGACCAAGCATTGATTTTTCCCAGGGCTGCAACGTAATCAGCCGCGGCTCAGGCACAGAAACATTGGCTACCTGATTGACCGGTGTCGGCGTACCGTAGTAATCGACCAGCACTTTGTCCAGCAGTGCCGGCGTAGCTCTGCCGGCTCGCAGGGAAGCCAAATCCTTACGCAAGGCTTCCAGAGCTTTTTTCATTTTTTCTTCATGGGTAGTATAAATTTCTTTTAACATTATTTTCGTCCTCCCACAACAGTACCAATATCCTCACCCAGCGCCACTTTTAGAATATTGCCGGGTTCATCAATACTAAACACAATAATGGGAATCTTGTTGTCCATACACAGGCTGGTAGCCGTGGCATCCATAACGCCAAGACCTCTTTGCAATACTTCGATATATTCCAATTCCTTGAATTTCTTAGCATCCGGATTGTGACGGGGATCAGAATCATATACACCGTCCGTGTTTTTCTTAGCCATCAGGATGACATCAGCCTCAATTTCGGCAGCCCGAAGCGCAGCCGTTGTGTCGGTTGAAAAGTAGGGGTTGCCGGTCCCGGCAGCAAAAATAATAACCCGGCCCTTTTCCAAATGACGAATAGCTCTCCGCCTAATATATGGTTCAGCCACCTGGCGCATTTCAATCGCGCTTTGCACCCGGGTATCCACATCGTAATTTTCCAGCGCATCCTGAAGAGCCAGTGAGTTCATCACAGTTGCCAGCATCCCCATATAATCAGCGGTGGCCCGGTCCATTCCCTTTGCACTGCCGGCCAGGCCCCGCCAGATATTACCGCCCCCTACCACAATAGCCAAATCCAGCCCGGCAGCCTTGATGCCTTTAATTTCACGGGCAATGGTGTCCACAATGACAGGATCAATTCCGTAGCCTTTAGTTCCGGCTAATGCTTCACCACTCAGTTTTAACACTACACGCTTATATTTTGCGGCACTCACTTATGTTCACCCAACTCTCATGAATTAAATACATTCTACGAAATCCACAGTAATACCTTTTTATAGAAAAAGTACTTTCAAAAAAAGAGAACACAAACCGTGTTCTCTTATTTTTTTACAGCCGCCATAACTTCATTGGCAAAATCATTCGCTTTTTTCTCGATACCTTCACCAAGTTGGTATCTGGTAAATCTTCTGATGGAAATATTTTCACCAATTTTAGAAATGCTTTCGGTCACCAATTGAGAAATTGTTTTGTCCGGATCTTTGATGAACGGTTGTTCCATCAAACATACTTCCTTATAAAACTTCTCAACACGGCCGACAATCATTTTTTCAACAATATTAGCCGGTTTTCCTTCATTTAATGCCTGAGCCCGCAGCACTTCTTTTTCGTGCTCAATGATTTCAGCCGGCACTTCTTCCCGTCTTACATAGCTGGGATTCGCGGCAGCAATTTGCATGCCGATATCTTTGGCCAACGCTTTAAATCCTTCGGTTTTTGCCACAAAGTCGGTTTCGCAGTTAACTTCTACCAGTACGCCAATCCGTCCGCCACCGTGTATGTAGGATTCCACCAAACCTTCGGCTGCCACACGGCCCGCCTTTTTGGCCGCAGCGGCCAGTCCTTTTTCCCGCAGGAAGTCAATGGCTTTATCCATATCCCCCTGGGTTTCGTTGAGCGCCTTTTTGCAATCCATCATGCCTGCGCCTGTACGCTCGCGCAGTTCTTTTACCATTCCTGCTGTTATCACGTAAAATCCTCCTGTCTACTAGTAAAGGTAAGGGTCATAACCATACCGCCCCTTACCTTTAGTGCCGTGCATCACTTACATATTTGGACAAGTTCACAGCCTTTTTCCGCCCTGTTTCGTTGTCGTCGCCTCACATATTTCCGATATGCGCGGCTCCTCCGCCTCGCAGGACGAAAAAATTCTTGCGAACTTGTCTCAACCGTAAGTAATACACGGCACTATGTTAAAATTACTCAGCTGCAGCTTCAGCTGTCTGCTCGCCTTGACGACCTTCCAATATGGCATCAGCGATTTTGCCGGTTAAAAGTTTAACAGCTCTAATCGCGTCATCATTACCAGGAATCACATAATCTACTTCGTCGGGGTCGCAGTTGGTATCTACGATCGCTACGATAGGAATCCCCAGTTTTTTCGCTTCCGCAACGGCAATACGCTCTTTGCGGGGATCAATGATAAATAAAGCGCCGGGAAGTTTCTTCATGTTCTTGATACCACCAAGGAATTTTTGAAGTCTTTCCATTTCATGACGAAGAGCAATGACTTCCTTCTTCGGCAATACATCAAACACATTGTTGGCTTCCATATCTTCCAATTCTTTTAAACGGTTAATCCGTTTTTGAATGGTTTGGAAGTTAGTCAACATGCCTCCCAGCCATCTTTCATTAACATAATACATATCGCACTTGCTGGCTTCTTCCTTGACAGCCTCCTGTGCTTGTTTTTTGGTGCCCACCATCAGAATGGTTTGACCCTGTTCAGCGATTTCACGTACGAAATTATACGCGTCCTCTACCTTTTTAACGGTTTTCTGCAAATCGATAATGTAGATACCGTTACGCTCCGTGAAAATGTACGGAGCCATCTTGGGGTTCCATCTTCTGGTTTGGTGTCCAAAGTGTACACCTGCTTCTAAAAGCTGTTTCATTGAAATTACTGACATAACATGCCACCTCCTGTTAATTTTCCGCCGCATTTCGCATCTTTTGTTTTCACCATTGATAGAGCATTAATGGCACAGTACAAAATTGAAATGCGTGTGTGATTTACACCAAAAATTAGTATACCATAACTCTTTAGGCAGAACAAGTATCATTCTAGATTTTTCATGTATATTATGCAAAAAAACCTCACTTCTTATTCAGTTGCAACACCAGCATGATTTCACCTTTGCCCATGCCCACTGCTTTGGCTATCTCGGTAACATTAAAGCCTTGTTCGGCCATGGCGACAATAACTTTGTGCTTATCCTGCGGAATAGGTCTCCCCTTGGATTCCATCGCCGGAGCCTCCGGCCGGGGTTGTTCCTCCTGTCTGTCTTTCGCCGGCTGAAGGCTGTTTTGCTGATACAATGAGGCGGCCCTTGCCGGCGGCATAAAGGATATCTCAGGAACCGGAGAGTCACCCTTTTCGTCCTGGACATCCCTCGCCACTTTGCTTTCCAGCAGTTCAATCTTTTGATCGGCTTCCTTCAACAAGGCCTCCAAATAGGCGATTTTTTCCTCCAACCGCCAGATTACGTTATCGGCCGTCCGTTCCAACCGCTCCTGCAGTTCATTGGCCGGGGTCTGGGCCTCCACGGAAAACAACCGCATAACCAAATCTCTTTTATAAAAAATAAAAAATACAAAAAAAAGAAGTACTGCTATTGTAACCATCGTACTTCCGGACATAAAACCACCTCTAATCACTGTAAACTTCGCCCTGCCATGTCTTGCATACTTTTATCAGGTTTTTATATCAATCGTATGCCCCCGCACGGGATCATCGGCAAGCAGCTCATCGTCTTCCGGTTGGCCGCTCCCGGGCGCGCCGCCACGGGAAGAGTGCCCGCCGCTTGGCTGTTTTTGCCCTCCCCGCTCACTAACTCTGCCGCCTTCGCTTTTCGGTGTATGTTGAATTTGCTGTTGCCGAGCAGTAGATAGTTTCTGCCATTCCGCTGCCGATTGTTCCGATGCAACCACATTTTGCTGATTGATGTTGTTCTGATTTTTGGCAACTTCCGTCGTGCGCGGAATCAGTACTTGCAGGTCCATAGGCCGTATGTTCACGTTCCCCACCTCACAAGCTAATACTTAATACTTTGTCAGCCTTAAAAGGTAGGATCATGGCGAGGTTATTTTTCGCAACTCAAGGGGGAAAGATGCGGAAAATAAAAGCCAATATTCACTGGATTAAGGCTGATAAGATGCTATTTATTTGAAAGTTCCGACTCTTATCTCACCGTCTTCGGCAAATAAACAGGCAAATTGAACGGTTTCCCTGATCGGCTTAATCAAGGTCCCGATAATAACTTTTACACCGGGATAAAGAGTATTGGCCACCTTAATCCGGCCCGCCTTCATTTCTTCCAACGCCGCTTCGATTTCCTCCCAGCGTTTGCGCATATTACCAAGCTGCCCTACCAGATGAAATTGAGCTTTGGTCAGCTTCAGCATCATTTCCCGTTTATCCTGTGTCATCGTATTCTGGTTCATTGCTTTAAGAATGGTCAGCGCCTTTTGGGTCTGATCCAGACTGACCTCCACCTTGCGGATTTCCGTACGCAAATTCTGGTACTCCTCCCGCAGAGGCGGATTGACACCAACCTCCAGTTCCGTAGGTACCGCCATATGATTCCCCACATTCTGCGCCCGGATTTCCTCCCCAGCCGAAATGGTTCCACCGGTAATCAAACCGCGTTTTCCTTCCACTACAACCTTCTTGCCGGCGCTGACCCGGGAATGTAGAATAGCCTCACTGACCTGTACCTCATTGCCGGCACTGACCGTCGCATTTTCAATAAACTGAGTAATCAGATTTTCCCGGGCATGAATGTAGCCGCGGCTCATTCCCTGAATACCTCTCTTAATGATAACGTTTTTTCCTTCCACAATCCCGCCGCTGACCGTACCGGCCACATCTACATTGCCTTCGGCCTTTACGAAAAAACCCGGCTGCACTGAGCCACGAATATTGACGCTGCCGACGAATTCAATATTGCCTGTCGAAAAATCCACATCCCCTTTTATTTCAATAAGCGGAATGACACTGACCTTTTTATTGACAATCTGTACCTGACCGGCGATAGAAGCCACCAATTGATTAGGCTCTCCCACTTCCACGTTTTTCCCCATCGGCAGCAGCAAGTCTTTGCCCGGTTTGGCCGGCAACACCTGTCCCAGCACGTTAATGCCTTGTTCACCCTGCGTGGCCGGATATTTCTGAGCAAGCAAGTCGCCCGGCTGCACCACAGTAAACAGATTGAGATTTTTAAAATCTACCCGGCCATCCGCCATTTCCAGCGGACGGCCCTGGCTTTCCGTCGACACAAAATACTGTATATATGCATTATTCCCATGTATTGGCTGCTGACCCCGGGCAAAAATAATTTCCCGTCCAGGCTGATTAATGGCTGTATGGATAGCATCGGCGTCAACGCCAAAGGTTACCCCGCTTTTAGCGATTTGCTCCATAACTTTATCCTGCAGCGCCGGTCGCACTGGTCCCTGCACCTCAATCTGCAGGGTAGCCTCCATCTTATCCCGCGAAACCAGCACGCGAATAACCGGTTCAGCCTCAGCCGGAGCAATCAGGATGCTCTTCCCGGCTGCCTCCCGGATCACTTGTTGAACCAATACCTTGTCACAATGGTTTATTTCACGTTTATTCAACTCTTCAAAAATCAATGCTTCATCAACCGGCACACCACCATCGCGAGGCGGGAATACCGTCAAATAGCAACCATCTTCCTGTAAAGATACCTGAAAGTAGCCATCGATCGAATTTTCTAGAACATTTACATTCTCAGACATAGGACAGCCCCCTATTATTCATGTCTCACAGCAAAGAGGCCTTCAGGCGGGAAAGTGCACCGCGCAAACGAAAAATCGCTTTTGTATGAAGCTGAGAAATTCGGGCCTCAGTTAAATTCATAATGTGACTAATTTCCTTAAGGGTTAACTCTTCATAATAATAAAGGCTAACTACCAATTTTTCCTTTTCCGGTAATTTAGCAATACTCTTGGCTAAGGTTTCCTTCACTTCTTCCGCTTCAATATGCTGGGTGGGGTTTAACAATTGGGCCGGCATAGTCTCAGCCTTAGCAAATTCCTCCAGTGGGATCACCGTTGTGGCATTGAGCTGACTTAGCAAGGTATGCATATCTTCGAGTTTAACACCCAGTGCCCCGGCCACTTCCGCATCGGAAGCCGATCGCCCCAGACTGGCCTCCAGCTTGGCTACCGTTTGTTCATATTGCCGCGCCTTCTGCCTCACCGTAGCAGGCACCCAGTCCTGCGCCCGGATAGCGTCCAATATGGCCCCCCGTATCCTGGTAACCGCATAGGTCTCAAACTTGATGCCTCTGGCCAGATCAAACCGTTCAATCGCATCAAGCAGACCGAAAAAACCGTTACTAATCAAATCATCCCTGTCCACATGAGAAGGCAGGGATATGGCCATCC
Source organism: Propionispora vibrioides (assembly GCF_900110485.1). Taxonomy (NCBI): domain Bacteria; kingdom Bacillati; phylum Bacillota; class Negativicutes; order Selenomonadales; family Sporomusaceae; genus Propionispora; species Propionispora vibrioides. The sequence goes on from NZ_FODY01000005.1 coordinate 147,873, forward strand.
GTCCGCCAACCACCTTAACCAGCGGCAAATAGGTTTCGATAATTTTTTCGCGTATATCGGGCTGCCTGTTTTTTTGGTATTCCAGCCACCATGTATTGATTTCCAAATCACCGCTTTGGCTTTTTTCTCTCATAACGAGCTACAACCCCCAACTACTTCATTCTATCTGCTTTTTTATAATCCGTGCCAAGTTGTCAGGAGTAAACGGAGTAAATGGGGCGGAAGACGAAGCCTCTTCTTGTTCCGTATGAGGCTCACCGGGCATAGCAGCATCGTGAATGCCGGAATCAGAGGGCGTGACCGCCAAACGGGATAGAAACTTTTCCCCAATACTGCCAATCACATAGCCGGCTATGCCAAATACAACCAGGGATATGGCAGTACGGTACAATAAGGTTAGCGGTCTGGCATCGTGCACAAAGCCAATTATAACAGTTAGGGTCCCTACAAGGAGTGCCAAGCAAGCCGCAAACTTTAGCTTGAACACCTTCATCCCCCCTTGACTACAATTCCTTTTCACCTTTATCAATCGTCTTGATCCGGTAGATACCGGATTCCAGTTTCAGTTCTACCGTACGGCCATAATTGCCGCCGGTATCCTCGGCGATCATACGAACGTCGATCTTCCTTAAAATATTCTTAACAGCTTCCGAATTTCTTTCACCTACCCGCATAATGTCGGTAGCATTGGCAAAGGTAAACATTTGCGCTCCGCCGGCAATTTTTGCGGTAATCCGGGATTTGCTAGCCCCCAGCCTTAACATTTCGTCCAACATAAGCGGCAGCGCCGTATCGGCAAACTTAGCCGGATTCTCAGTAGAACGGGCTTGGGTGCTGTCCGGCAGCATAATATGGGCTAACCCGCCAATTTTACTGACAGCATCATACATGGCAATCCCTACGCAAGAACCAAGACCATAGCTAATTAAGCTGCTGGGATTCTTGCCGGTCTTATAGTCAGCCATGCCGACTTTAATTAACTCTGACATTATCCCTTCACCCCTATTGCTGCCATAATGGTGTCTAGCGATCCAGGATCAGGAATAAGGAAGAAGTGTCCTTTAACGCCTTCTGTCTCTGTCGTAAACTCGGTTTCAATGACTAACGCATGGTCACCCATCTGTCCTAACTGAATTAAAATGACACTTAATATAGCGCCGGCCATATCCATAGCCAGAGCGGGAATGGAAGGAAGCAAGGTCAATTTGGTAAAATGCGATAGGGAATTTAAATAGGCACCTGCCAAAATATTACCAATTTCCATAAGCGCCGACTCATCCATCGTACTTAATGACTTGGTATAGCCACTCTCACGCCCCATGAGCATATCCACCAAATAAAAAGCGCTTTCTCTGGGCAACAGGAATAAAATGCTGCTCGGCGCCGGACCAAAGACCCGTAAATATACACCGGCCACCATGGCATCCGGTCCGCCAACCACATCCGGCACATCCCCCAGCGGCATGATCGCAACCTGCGGGACCGTCATGTCAATCTTCCGATTTATAATTTGCGATAGCGCCGTCGCGGAATTTCCTGCGCCTACATTGCCAACCTCCCGCAGCGCGTCAAGCTGCATAGCTGACAATTTCAAAATATCTTCGGACAATACTGCCACCCCACTTAAATAACTAGAGCCGCTGAAAAGACTCCATTACATATCTTGATTAATACCAATAATCGCTTCTAAATTCAGTAAAATCATCAAGCGGTTCTCCAGCTTGCCTACGCCGCTGATATAGTTGGTCGAAACCCCGCCGACCGCTTCCTGAGAAACCTCGATCTGCTCCTGATCAATTGCCATAACTTCCGAAACGGCATCCACAATCATTCCCACGGCAATTTCATCCACCTTAACAATGATGATCCGGGTATCATCGGTATAATCCTGTTCCAGCAGGTCAAGCCTGGTCTTTAAATCAATGACGGGAAGAACACTGCCGCGCAAATTAATGACACCTTTAATATACTCCGGGGTATGCGGAACTCTGGTAATATCGGTCATCCGTTTTATTTCCTGTACCTGCAAAATATCGATACCATACTCTTCCCGCCCCAGCTTAAAAGCAACCAACTGGACTTCGTTGCTCGAATAAGTTGCCGCATCAGCAGCCATCATTTCTGTTGTCATACCTGCCGCCTCCTTTCTTTACTATTGCATCAATGAACCGACATCAAGGATAAGAGCCACCTGGCCATTACCCAAAATCGTGGCTCCGGCAATGATTTTGATGCCGGCCAGTAACTTGCCTAGCGATTTAATAACAATCTCCTGCTGCCCGATTAAATTGTCCACAATAATTCCGGCACGCTGATCACCCATATGTACGATAACCACAAACAGCTCTTCCGGTTCCTCACCGGCCGATGTAGGTATATTCAGTCTGTCATTTAAGCGGACGATTGGAATAATCTGCCCCCGCAACAATATGACTTCCTTGTTTTGGATGGTTTTAATATCACTGGGTGTGATATTGATCGTACTGTCGATCGAGCCCAGAGGAATAGCGTAAATTTCTTCGCTTACTTTCACCAGCAGGGCCTGAATAATCGCCAGCGTCAGCGGCAAACGGATTTTAAACCGGCTGCCTTCGTTCACTTTGGTCTCTACATCAACCATGCCGCCTAACGACTCGATCTTATTCTTTACTGCATCCATGCCTACACCCCGGCCGGATACATCGGTAACCACTTCAGCAGTGGAAAATCCGGGCAAGAAGACTAAACGGACAGCTTCGTTGTTATCCATTTTGTCAACTTCCGCCTGGCTGAGTAGTCCTTTAGACACTACCTTCTGTTTGAGCGCGTCCGGATTGATACCGTTGCCGTCATCCTCAACCATAATGATGACATTGTTTCCCTCGTGACGGGCAATCAGGCGAATTTCACCAATGGGGTCCTTGCCTTTTGCCTGACGGGCTTCGGGCTGCTCAATCCCATGGTCAATCGCATTGCGCAGCAAATGGACCAGCGGGTCGCCAATTTCATCAATAACCGTACGGTCCAGCTCGGTTTCTTCCCCTTGAATAATCAAGTTGACTTCCTTGTTCAGATCGCGGGAGAGGTCGCGGACCATTCGCGGAAAACGGTTAAAAACCTGGCCGACGGGCACCATCCGCACTTTCATAACCACAGCCTGTAAATCGGTAGTCACCCGGTCCATTTGCTCGATTGTTTCCACTAAGTCGGTTAAACGATGGGTCAGTCCAATCTGTTCCAGACGGGTCTTATTGATAACTAATTCCCCTACCAGATTAAGCAGGTTGTCCAATTTGTCAATATCCACCCGGACCGATTGGCCACCCTTTAGTTTTTTATCAGCATGGGCCGGTACCGCAACTGATTTTTCTTTCTTTTCCTCCACCAGCGCTTTGACCGCCGGGTTAGGCTGTGCCGCTTCCTTGGCAGGAATAGCTGCTATTTGCGCTGCCGGTTCCGGCTGAGCCTCCGTCAAATCACAGGGCCTTACTTCCACCGTTTCAATTTCCGAGATGCCAAGCACCATCTGCTGAATTTTGTCAGCTTCGGCATCAGTCACCAGGATCACCTGAAAACTAAGGCCAAAATTTTCTTTTTCCAGATCTTCTACCGGAGGCGTACTTTTAATGACATCGCCTAACTCTTCCAAGGCGCTCATGGCCATATACGCTCTGGCTGATTTTAACAGGCAGCCTTCGCGCAGTGCAATATCAACACCGACTGTCTGCAGCCCTTTGGCCTTAGCCTTTTTAGCCACTTCCAGTTCAGTTTCATCAAGCACCACATTATTGCCGGCAACCGGCTCAACCGGCTGCACAGCTTCCGCCACGCTTTCCCCGCTGGCAATCGCTTTAAGCTTAGCAATCAGCGGCTTGATATCCAGTCCATTTTCATCCCCGCTCGCAATGCTTTCCACCAGTTGCTCCAGCGTATCCACACATTTAAAAACCGTATCAATAATTGAATGATCGGCTTTTAATTGACCTTTCCGCAATAAATCCAGTACATTTTCCATTTCATGGGTAAGTTCAGCAACCGTGGTGAATCCCATGGTAGCCGACATACCTTTAATGGTATGGGCACTGCGAAAAATTTCATCCAACACTGACAAGTCACTCGGATCATTCTCCAGATCCAGTAGGCAGCGGTTCAGGGTTTGCAGATGTTCACGCGATTCTTCTAGAAACATTCCCATATATTGACTGAGATCCATCATTTACACCTCCGTTGAAGTTGTAGTAGCTATTATTTAGCGAGAGATCTAACAATTTCCGACGCAATGGCCGGAAGTGGCAGGACTTTATCAATAACTCCCAATTCTATGGCCGCCTTGGGCATTCCAAAAACTACAGAAGTTGATTGATCTTCAGCTATCGTATACCCTTTTTGCTGCCTGATGGTTTGCATCCCTTTGGCCCCGTCATGGCCCATTCCGGTTAGGATGACGCCGACCGCTTTGGCGCCGTATAGCTTGGCTACCGATTCCAGCATCGGATCAACGGCCGGACGATGACCGCCGATTGGCGGATTCTGAGCAAGTTTGACTACCTTCCTGCCACCTTCTATCTCCACCGTCATATGATAATCACCGGGAGCAATAAGCACTAATCCCGGTTTGATGACATCATTATGCTCCGCCTCTTTTACAGTTACCGAAGATAACGAGTTCAAGCGTTCCGACAGCGATTTAGTAAAACCGGGAGGCATATGCTGGACAACAACCACACCGCAAGGCAGGTTGCCTGGAAGCTTTGTAATAATTTCTTGCAAGGCCCGCGGACCACCGGTCGAGGTACCGATTGCCACGATACGCTCCTCGGAGACAGCCGGATATTCCGGTGTTTTAAAGGAAGCGGGAGAAGCGACCGGTCTTGGAGGCGCAGGCACGGCACTAAAAGGCCTTCGGCGCAAATTCTGCACATTTACCTGAGCTGCCGCCCGGCATTTATTTATAATTTCAGTACCGATGCCCGCCACACTGGATATAGGCCCGGCGGTTTTGGCCACAAAATCAACCGCTCCCAAGTCCAGAGCTTTCATGGTGGCTTCGGCGCCATCTCTTGTCAGACTGCTAACCATAACTACCGGTGTGGGGTTTTCCCTCATGATGATTTCTAAGGCTGTCAGACCGTCCATAACCGGCATTTCCACATCCATAGTAATCAAATCGGGTTTAAATCTTTTTATTTTATCAAGAGCATCTTTGCCATTGCGTGCCGTATCTACTATAAAGTCCGACTCAGCGGAAAATACATCGGATAGCAATTTTCGCATAAACGCAGAGTCCTCAACAATTAATACTTTAATCATGCTCAAATCCACCCCATCCCGTTAAAACTACACTTCTTTCTGCCGCTGTTCCAACTGTTTTCTGAAAATAAAACGAATCAGCCGGTTTCTTATGGGTTCTGCAATATCCAAAAATCTAACACCGATCCAATATAACTGCCGGTCATTCTGCGGCATATCCAATCTAACCACATCACTGGCAATTGTCCAGGCTTCCTGTTCGGGAAGCTGGAGCTGCACATTCAGTTTGGTGCCAAGCTTAAGTTTGTCCTGACTAATCAGGCAAACGCCGCCGCCGCTGATATTCTTAGTCAGCAGATCATGCAAAGGCGCGTCCTCATCCTGTTGTTCAGATACCACTTGGATTTTAACAGGTAAGACAATATCCAACCGGACAAAGGAACGCTGCTGTACTTTAGTAATATTGGTAGGCAAGGTTAAGATCCAAACAGGCAACGGCGATATCCTCTTGCCTGTAACGGTGCTTTGAAATTGATACACCTGGCCGTTTTCCACCACTCTGCCCCAGACGGTACTTCCATTGGGAATAATGATGGGATATCCTTTGCTCATCGGCATAGCAATTGTCATGGCCTCGGGAGTCATATCCTCTATGCGGCTATAACACTCGGCTATACTAACCTTTTCCGGTAAAATCAAAGTCAGACGTTGATTTATCTTAAATACTTCTTCTTCTAAAATAAGGATTCCTCCTTGCCGTAAAAAATTACTAAAAATTATCAAATAATGTCAAATATTCGATTAAAAAAGCCCCTGATTCCTGTCAGCACACTGGGACTGCCGGTATACAGCAGTTTTCGCGCAATGCTCTCAATACATTGGGAAGCTACGCTATCCGGGTAAGCAAGCAACACCGGAGTTTGGAATTTTACCGCCTGACGCATATTGGTATCTTCATAAACCATACCCAGACTATGAAGCTGCAGTCCTAAAAAGCGTGTAGCCACGGTATTTAGCCGCTCCGTCACATCCCGTCCCTCCTGTGAATCGAGCACCCTGTTCACCACCAGCCGCAACGGCGAACTCCCCCGCTGTCCGGCATACACCTTCATCATTGCATAAGCATCGGTCATCGCCGTCGGTTCAGGCGTCGTAATAATAATCACTTCATCGGCTGCAATGACAAAGTCAAGCACATTACGACCGATACCTGCGCCTGTGTCAACTAAAATGATGTCTGCCCAATCTTCCAGGGTACTGAGTTGACTGAGAGTATGCTGTATTTGAACGGAATTCATGTTAGCCAGTTCATATACTCCCGATCCGCCGGAAAGGAAGCGTATGCCTCGCGGTCCATTTACCGTGACATCTTCAATATGAATACGGTCTTCGACCAGGTTCAGCAAATTGTAAGTGGCCGGACAGCCCAACACCACATCTACGTTGGCCATCCCCAGGTCGGCGTCCAGCAAAACAACCTTCTGGTCCAGACCGGCTAATGCCAAGGCCAGGTTTACGGTAAAATTCGTTTTCCCCACACCGCCTTTACCGCTTGTCACAGCAATGACACGGGTCTTAGCCCGGTTTTTGGCCGGCAAAGGCGTGTGATTGGCAAAACGGGACTGCTGAACAATCTTTCTTAATTTTTCTGCTTGATCCCGCATAGCTTACTCCTTCAGTATTAAATTCATTAACTTACCGGGATCGGCCAGTTCAATATCATCGGGAACATTTTGGCCGGTAGCCACATAGGAAAGGGTGACCGGAAACTGATATAGTAAATTGAGCATGGTACCGATATTCCTGGCTTCGTCAAGTTTGGTGAATAAGAATTTTTGAGGTGAACAGCCGGAAAAGTTATGAACAATATCCAACGCCTCTTTATATTTCGTAGTCATACTTAATACCAGATGCACTTCGATATAAGGATTAATTTCCAGCAAATCCTGCAGTTCACCCAACTGGTACTGGTTTTTGGGGCTGCGGCCCGCCGTATCGATAAGAATCAGCTGCTTGTCCTGATGCCGCTGAATAGCCAGCTTCAGTTCGTCGGGGGTATAGACAATTTCGATAGGAACGCCGATAATATCGGCGTAGGTTTTTAATTGTTCAACCGCTGAAATCCGGTAGGTATCAGCCGTAATCAGCGCTACCTTATATCCTTCCTTAATGGCAAAATTGGCAGCCAGTTTGGCGATGGTGGTCGTCTTTCCCACACCGGTCGGCCCGATAAAGGCTACCGTCTTTGTTGCATTCGGCAGGACTGTAATTCCTTCAATCCGTTGCAGATAAGTGCGCAGAACTTCCAGGACAGCCTGATCCTCCGTAAAATGTATGCCCGCCGGAAATTTCGTCTTGGCAGCTTCCCTGACCAGTTCGGCTGCAATCTGTCCATCAATGTCGTTTTGCTCCAGCATGGCAAAGACGGGCGATTTTTTTTCTTCCTGGAGCGGAATCTTATGCAAAACCTGTTCCAAGAGCTTACGCATCGTACCGAGTTCCAATTGTACCGCCGTCATTTTAGAATCACCGTCAGTGAGGACAGGTCTGGCCGGAGGCATTTTGACTTCCGGCACCGGAACCATTGCCTGTGCCGTTGCTTCCACCCCGGCGGTAATTTCAATCACTTCCTTGCCGAAAAAACCCATCACTCCGCCCTTTTTCAACCGGCGGGTGTGAAGAATGACGGCATCACGGCCTAATTCACTTTTAATTTGTGCCATACCTTCCTGCATGGTGGCAGCAGTAAAAATTTTCACTTTCAATTATACTTTCACCATCCCTAACGCCTGAACTTCCACTTTAGGTTCTAATTCCGCATAAGAAAGTACTGTCAGTGTCGGTGCAACCCGCTCCGTCAATTTGCGGAAATACAATCTGACCGCCGGGCTAGCCAGAATAAGCGGCTGATAGCCCATATTCGTTAATTTTTGCAGTTCAGTATTCAAATTTCTGATCAACACTTGCATGGTATTAGGATCCAGCGCCACAAAGGAGCCACGCTCGGTACGCTGTACGGAAGATGAAATTTTATTTTCCAACTGAGGATCAATCGTCAAACAGGCCAGCGTGTCATTGGGAGCATATTGCCGGGAAATTTGCCGGGCCAGTGCATGCCGCACATATTCCGATAACAGTTCGACATCCTTGCTTAAGGCTGCGTAATCGCACAAAGTAGACAAAATAGTTACCATATCCCGAATGGAAATCCGTTCCCTCAACAAATTGGCCAGAACTTTTTGTATATCACCAACTGACAGTAAATTCGGCGTAAGTTCATCAACCAATGCAGCGTTATGCTGTTTTACCCCGTCAAGCAGCGTCTGCGTCTCCTGACGACCCAATATTTCCGCCGCAAAGGTTTTAATCACTTCAGTCAAATGAGTGGCCAAAACAGAAACCGGATCGACCACGGTATAACCGGCCAATTCCGCCTGCTCCCGGTTGGCCTCCTGAATCCAGAGCGCCGGCAGGCCAAAAGCAGGTTCCACTGTCTCAATGCCGGTCATTTCCTCAAAGACGGTTCCTGGATTCATCGCCATATAATGATCTAACAAAAGCTCGCCTTTAGCAATTTCAATGCCCTTCAGCTTAATTACATACACATTGGGCTTGAGCTGGATATTATCGCGAATACGGATGGTAGGGACAACCAGGCCCATTTCCAGAGCGCACTGGCGCCGGATCATGACAACCCGGTCCAACAAATCACCGCCCTGCCCTACATCTACCATGGGAATTAGACTGTAGCCAATCTCCAGCTCCATTGGATCAACCTGCAGGAGCGAAACGATATTTTCCGGTTTGCGGACCTCTTCTTTTTCTTTTTCTTCCTGATTATCAATCTCTTGTTGCGCAACCGATCTAACATTTTTATGCAATGTATAACCAATAAAGAATAGAATAATGCCGAGCGATAAAAACGGTATGCCCGGCAGCCCCGGAACAAAGCCCAGTAGCAGCAATACTACGGAGACAATAAAGAAGACGCGTGAATTAGCAAAAATCTGGCTGGCAAGATCATGCCCCAGGTTCGACTCGGACGCGGCCCGCGTCACGACAATACCGGTAGCCGTCGATATTAAGAGGGCCGGTATCTGGTTGACCAAGCCTTCCCCCACAGTCAGCAGCGTATAGCTTTGTAGCGCCTGGAGGATTTCCATATTCCGTTGCCACATGCCAATGACAAAACCGCCGACGATATTGATGATAATAATAATGATAGCGGCAATGGCGTCCCCTTTAACAAATTTACTGGCTCCATCCATGGCGCCATAAAAATCGGCTTCCTGCTGAATGTTCTTGCGGCGCTGTCTGGCATCGGCATCACTGATCAAACCGGCATTCAAATCGGCGTCAATGCTCATCTGCTTACCGGGCATGGCATCCAGTGTAAACCGGGCAGCTACTTCGGCGACCCGCTCCGCGCCGCGGGTAATAACAATAAACTGAATGATGATCAGCACCACGAAAATAATAAACCCGATAACGGCATTACCGCCGACAACAAAGTTACCGAACGCCAGGATCACATCACCGGCATAGCCGTCAAGCAGAATCAATCTTGTGGAAGACACGTTCAAGGCTAACCGGAACAGGGTGGTAATTAACAGCAAAGAAGGAAATACGGAAAATTCCAGAGGATTGACCGTATACACCGCCACCATGACAATCACTAGACCCAAGGTAATATTCAAAGATAATAATAAGTCCAAAATCAGGGTCGGCAGCGGAATAATCATCATAATAACAATTGTGATTAATGCCACAGCTACAAGGATATCGCTATATTTTAGTATTTTGGCAAACGGAGATGTTTGTGCAACCAAAGTTCATCACTCCTTCTGCGGCTTGGTCACAAAGTAGATTGTAAATCTAAGAAAGACGTTTTTTCAAACGGAACACATAGGCCAGCACTTCGGCAACAGCCTGATACAGGTCCTGGGGAATGATCTGCCCAACTTCAGCGCTGGCGAACAAGGTCCGCGCCAGCGGTTTGTTTTCCACAATAACCACGCGATGCTCCTTGGCGATTTCCTTAATCCGCTGGGCGATCAAATCCTGCCCTTTAGCCACCACCGTAGGAGCAGGCATTGACTTATCATATTTCAGGGCAACCGCGAAATGAGTCGGGTTGGTAACCACGACATCAGCCTTCGGCACCTCCTGCATCATCCGACGCATCGCCATCGCCCGCTGTCGCTCCCGTATTTTACTTTTGATCGCCGGATTACCTTCCACCTGTTTGAATTCTTCCTTGACTTCCTGCTTGGTCATTTTCAGACTATTCTTATGCTCCCAGCCTTGATAGAAGTAATCCAGAGCCGCCAGAATAATCATAACAGCAGAAATTTGATAAACTAAATTCAAAACCAGGGAAGCAATAAATTGCAAGGAATCAAACAAGTCAACACTGACCAGTTTAGGCACCTGCATGGTCTCTTGGACGGCAAAGCGATAAATAAAATAGCCGACAATGGCAATTTTGATGCATGACTTTACCAATTCAGCCAGAGAACGTTTGGAAAACATCTTTTGCAGAGCCTTTGCCGGGTTAAAGTTCAATTTATCGAAGGAAGGGATCAGCGGCTCCAGCGAAAAGAGAAACCCGACCTGGAGAAAATTCACCGCTAATGCCGTAATCAGCACAACAAACATAATGGGGAAACAGACCTTAATAAAGACAATACTGGCTTCAATAAACAAATGATGAATGCTGTTTATCGTAAAATCAGCATTTCCATAGGAAAAAAGCAATACCATAAAACGGGTTAGTTCACTGTACATATAAGAGCCAAAACCCTTAAGAGCCAAGAAGGCGGCCATCACCACAAAGACGGAATTAACTTCCATACTCTTGGCAACTTGACCCTTTTCCCTCGATTCCTGCTGTCTTTTGGCGGTCGGATCTTCGGTCTTCTCTTCATTGAAAAGCTGTAAATCCAGCTGTTTCAGCTTATAACCCGGCTGTCCGTCATCTAAGCTTGGATAGCAGGTGATACATGTCGCTGTACATTCCATTAAATGCCACTTCCAAAAAAAGAATATAAAAAGGCAAGGCTAACGATAAGGCAAAAATGCCGATAATAATCTTACCCGGTATACCTACGACAAAAATATTCATCTGCGGCATCGTTCGCGCCAGTATCCCCAGCGCCACATCGGTCAAAATTATGGCAACCAGAACGGGCAAACTAATTTTAAAAGCCAGGATAAACATATTGCTGACCAGATCAACAAAGATTCCGGCTAACTGCGGCTGTAGCTGCACCTGGGTTAGCGGAACCATCCGGAAGCTGGAAAAAAGAGCCGATAACAGCACATGATGTCCGTTCACGGACAAAAATGTAAGCAGCGCTAAAATATATTTAAAATTCCCGACGAGGGGAATTTGTTGTCCTGACATGGGATCAATTGTATTGACAATACCAAAACCAATCTGCATATCCAGCAGATTGCCTGTCATCTGCACGGCGTGAAACACCATAGAACAGACAAAGCCAATCAGCAAGCCAACAATAAATTCTTTAAAAACAAGAAATACATAAGGCGGTATTTGTGCCGGGATATGCATATCAGCCTGAAAGACCAGTGGAAAAATAACATAGGTCAACGCCAGAGACAGACCGGCCTTCGCATAAGCTGGAAGATTCCGGCTGCCAAAGATAGGAGCCGCCACACAAATTCCACTCATCCGGGTAAAGATCAACAAAAATACCCCGACCTGATTTTCCATCATGGAGAATATGTCCAACTGCCTTACCACCTCAAAATAATACTGCGCCAGTTACCACCGGTTAATTTGCCATCATCAATGAATCATGGTCGGCATGCTGAGAAAAATTTCCCGTGTATAATCTACCAGCAAGCTAAGCATCCAGGGACCAAAAACCAAAATCGCGATAAATACGGCAATGATTTTCGGAATAAACGCCAGCGTCTGCTCCTGAATCTGTGTGGTCGCCTGAAAGATACTGACCATAACTCCCACCAAAAGGCCCAAGCCCAGCATCGGCGCGGAAATCAGCATCACCATGTAAAGTGCATCCCGGCCTATCTGTATTGTTAAATCGCTTGACATCCGTCTGCCCCCTATCTAAAGCTGGTAATGAGTGAATGAATAATCAAATGCCACCCGTCAACCAATATAAACAATAAAATCTTAAACGGCAAGGAAATCATCGCCGGCGGCACCATCATCATCCCCATGGCCATCAAAGTACTTGCCACCACCATATCAATGACAATGAAGGGAATATACAGCAAAAAGCCAATTTGAAAGGCTGTTTTAAGTTCACTGATGATAAAAGCCGGAATCAAAGTCATCGTCGGCACATCCTCCGGTGAGTTGGGCCGTTCACTTTCCGCCAGGTTGACAAAAAGCGCTAAATCATTTTCTCTTGTTTGTTTGAACATGAACTCGCGCATCGGCTTCATCGCCTCGGTCATGGCGGTTTCCTGTGTGATGCTTCCCGCCAGATAAGGCTGCAAAGCATTTTTATTCATCTGATCCACATAAGGCGACATGGTGTAAAAGGTCAGAAACAAGGCCAACCCAACAAGTATCTGATTAGGCGGCATCTGCTGTGTTGCCAGGGCGCTTCTTAAAAAAGACAACACCACAATAATCCGGGTAAAAGATGTCATCATAATCAGGATGGAAGGTGCTATCGACAATACCGTCAGCATGAACAAGAGCTGCAGACTCAGCGCCGTATCCTGTGGATTTTCCGCCGAATTCACACCGATATTAACACTGGGAAACGGCACTAACGGCGCCGCTTCCGCGGTTTGAGAACATACTCCGGTTATAAGCAGGAGCGCAACTATAACAATAGCATAATATTTAAACACAACACGTTACCTCTTCCTACGATCATTTTCCTGCCGTGAATCAAGTATTCCGGGAAACTTTTGTGCTATATTCTGTAGGGAAGTAAGGTGTCTTTCAAATAAAGTGGCGAATTGGGGCTGTACCGTGGCCGCCGGTCTATCCTTAAGCCTGGCAATTTCCGTTTCATCCGTAATTTCCTGCAATAACACAATCGTATGGTCAGTTACACCCAATACAAGCACTTTCCCGGCAATTTCAACCACCTGTACGGCGCGGTTGGCACCCAAAGGAATAGAGCTTAGTATCCGCCCGCCATTGACTGCCGACAAGCTTCCCATTTTTTGACCCAGGAAGCGTGATGCAAGATACGCCAAAAACAAAATAACCCCAAAGGTAACCAGCAAGGAAAAGATATAAGCGATAGAAGACAGCCAGGAGATTTCCGGAGCTTTAGGCTCCTGGTACTGCAAATATGTACCGGTCGTCTCCTGAGCCAGAATCTGTAAGGGCAGAAAAACCGCACTAAGCAGCAACAAACAAGCAATTACTTTCCTTATCATGTTTAGCCAACTGCTTTTCTGACTGCCTCTAATACCCGGTCCGGCTGGAAAGGCTTTACAATAAAGTCCCGGGCGCCTGATTGAATGGCTTCAATAACCATGGCCTGCTGCCCCATGGCACTGCACATGATAATTTTGGCACCGGGGTCTATTTTTTTAATTTCCTTCACCGCGCTGATCCCGTCCATTTCAGGCATGGTAATATCCATTGTCGTAAGATCGGGATGCAATTCCTGCCACTTTTCCACAGCCTTCAGGCCGTTTTCTGCTTCCCCCACAACTTCATAACCATTTTTCGATAAAATATCTTTAATCATCATTCTCATAAATGCTGCGTCATCTACCACTAATATCTTTGTTGCCATATATAAATCTCTCCTATCTTAATCTTGATTCTTGTAGGCGGGACAGGCACTGTCCATCAGTTACTGCAAATTGACCGCCCGCTCCAGCGGACTGATAATGTCTGTAATCCGGACCCCGAAATTCTCATCAATGACAACCACTTCTCCCTTGGCAATCAGCTTGCCATTAGCCAGTATATCCACCGGCTCTCCGGCCAGCTTGTCCAATTCGATCACCGCGCCAGGCGTCAGTTCCAGAATTTCCCGAATCAGCTTGCGGGTACGTCCCAGTTCTACCGTAACCTGCAGCGGAACATCCAGCAGCAGACCGATATTTGTCTCTCCTACTGTCAGCGAAGGCTGTACCAACGGAGCAAACTGGACCGGCTGCACGGTAACATTGGATGCAACAGCCTGTTTAGGAGCCATGGCAACCGCTGCTGCCGCCTGCTGGGCATAAGCCGCTGCCGGCTGACTCTGCGGTGCCGTTGCAGCCATAGCTGGTGCTGACTGAGGCGCCGGTTTAGCCGGTGCCGGCGGCGCAGCCGACTCGGCTTGCACCACATTCATCAGACTGTCCACCATTTCTTTCGCCACATCTACCGGCAGAATCTGCATAATTTCACTATCAATCAGATTTTCCACTTCCATCCGGAAGGCAACCCTGACCACACTTTCCGACTTTGCCGCCATCGTGCTGATATCCTTGCTGGTAGCAAAATCAACCAGGTTGACCACCGGCGGCGATATATCAATTTTCTTTTTAAAGATAGTCGACATCGAAGTGGCCACAGATCCCATCATTTGATTCATGGCCTCGCCTACCGCGCTCATATAAAGCTCACTTAATTCACCGGGAGGATTGGTGCCGTCATTGCCCATCATCAAATCGGCAATAATAAGCGAGTCATTTTCCCGCACCGCCAGCAAGTTCGTTCCATTAATTCCCTGGGTATAGCCGACTTCGATCACCAAATATGGCAAAGGATATTGATTTTGTATTTCCTCCAGCGTAGAAATGGATACCTTCGGCGTAGTGATGGATACGCGCCGCCCCAATAAAATAGACAAAGAAGTTGCCGCACTGCCCATCGATATGTTGCCGATTTCACCAAGAGCATCTTTTTCGATATCCGTTAGCTCCGCCTGTGCCGCTTGCGTTGCCGGAGGAGATGAAGGCGTATCGCCGCCTTTTAGCAAAGCGTCAATTTCTTCCTGAGACAGAAAGCCATCATTCATCGTTATCATCTCCTTCTACTAGTTTTTCAGTAATTTGTATAGCAACCTTACTGCCGGAAAGACCGGGCTTGCACTTGAACTTTTCTCGCTGTCCGATCCGGAGCAGCAAATCCTCTTCAAACTTGGTATCCAACTGCAGTACGTCACCGACAGTTAGGCCTAACAGTTCCTGAACCGTAATAGTACTGCCGCCAAGTTCCACAATCATCGGGATGAAAGTCCGTTCCAGTTTGCGCTGCAGCGCATTGATATGTTCCGGCAGCGACTGCCTGGTAGATGCCGACGACACCCAGAAAGTAGTGGTCAGTTTGGACATGATCGGTTCCAAAACAAGATAGGGAATACAGATATTGATAAGTCCTTCCGTCTGACCAATTTTGGTCTGCAAAGTGACAATAACAACCATATCATTAGGTGGAACAATTTGGGTAAACTGCGGATTGGTCTCAATTACTTCCAAACGCGGCTCGATGGTCACCACCTGTTTCCAGGCTTCCTGAAAGCTTTCCAGCGCCTTACTAATCACACGCTTGGTAATAGCTTCCTCAATATCGGTAAGCGCCCGCGGCTTCCCCGGTGCCTGTCCACTGCCACCAAACAGCCGCTCAATAATGGAAAACACAATATTCGGATTTATATCTAAAATTACATTGCCCTTTAAGGGGCGCATTTGAAATACACTAATAACACTGGGGTTTGGCAGAGAACGAATGAACTCTTCATAGGTCAATTGGTCTACCGACGCTACATCAATATGCACCAGCGTTCTCAAATGGGTGGAAAGATAGGTATTTAGCAGACGGGCAAAATTTTCATGCAGCATATATAACGTGCGGATCTGGTCTTTTGAAAACTTATCCGGCCGTTTAAAATCATATACTTTTATTTTTTTCTGCTTCTGCTCTGTTTGAATATCCTCTGCTGAAACCACGCCTGTCGACAAAGCCGACAATAAATCGTCAATCTCAGTCTGGCTTAATACATCTCCTGCCAACGTTCCTCCTCCTTCTTTCCCTGATCATATGCCTGGCTGCCAATGCTCTTTATTGAAGAACGAAATTCGTTATATAGACTTCATATACACGATCTTCACCCAGGGATTTATTGACCTCATTTTTGATGAGTTCTTTTAGTTGTTCTTGTTTTTGCGGTTCAAAATCTTCAATTTTCTGCGATCGCAACGTACGTACCACCGCGTCCAGAATTTTCACTTCACTGGGCGAAGGCATTTTTCCCTCCGTCGCTTCAGTCTTTTCCGGTTTGACTTCAAGAATCAGACCGATTTTCAGGAAACGGCCGCTGTTTACGCCTCCGATGTTTAAGATCAGCCCTTCTTTGGCATCACCTAGCTTCATGAAGACACCCGGCTCATGATGGGCGCTTTTTCCCTCACCCTCTTTTACGCTGTTGCTCATAACAATCTTTGTAGCAATAAAATAGGAAATACCTCCCGCCAACAACAGACCAAACACCAAGATACCAACAATTAGCATGACAGGAGTCTTTTTTTTCTCTTCAGCCAACGACTACACCCCCATGTAAAATACCTGCAAGCACTATATTGACTAGGGAATAACGCCATGCACTCTATCCCCTACCTTGTTTTCATACCTATGAACCATGATCTTACAAAATTCTACAGAATCATGATAATTACCTTCCACTAAGTTCATTTTCACCAAATTTTTATTGCCAATATTTTACCAGCTCCTGCACAAGCCGGTCTTCGAATATTTGTTAAGATTTAACGCAAATTACGGAAAATAGCCCGTCTGTACTCCATCACATTACGCACAATTTCCTGTGGTGTCTCTTCCACAATCAGTTTTTTACCGTTGGTAAGGGTAATCACTGTATCGGGAGTTGCCTCAATAGTTTCAATCAATTCCGCATTTAAAATGAAATCCCGGTCCTGCGATTTCAGTCTTGTCACTCTTATCATGGTATCTCTCCTCTAATCACTAAAAATTTAAAATAGAGGGGGGATTCACCCCCCCTATTTCTTATTACCGCTTGAGGTTTGCCAGTATTTCCAGCATTTCATCGGACGTGGTAATAATCTTGGAATTTGCCTGGAATCCTCTCTGGGTGACGATCATGTCACTAAATTCCTGTGACAAATCTACATTAGACATTTCCAGCGAACTGGCAGCAATTTTGCCCCGACCACCGTCACCGGCAACGCCGCGCTGCGGCTCTCCCGAATTGTTCGATCTCTCATACAGACTGTCGCCCACCTTGGTCAAACCGCCAGGATTACTAAAAGTAGCCAGAGCAACCTGAGCCAGCTTCATCGTTTCCCCATTGCTAAATGTTCCGGTGATGGTACCCGAGCTGTCAACTGTTTTCTTCTGCAGCGTACCGGCGGTATAACCGTTCTGATCAATAGCCGTCACCGTAGAGGAATCGGACCCACCATACTGGGTAATATTGTTCATGGAAGCTAAACTAACCGTCATAGCGGCAGCACTATTGGTCGGGGTAATCGCCAAGTCAGACAAGCTGGCTCCAACTGTGTAAGGCACAGAAGCCGTCATTGAAGTAGCCCCAGCCGTTGGTGCCGACGAAGTACCTACTGCCAAAGCAACACTACTGCCATTTAAGGTTGCACTGGCTGGAGCAAAAGAATAGGTTCCGGTACCATTGTCGCATGTAATAGTCCCCGATCCCAACGAAGCATTCGTGCTATCGGACGCATCACTAATAGTATAGCTCCATTCTCCATTAGTACTTCCAGCAGCATAAGGAGTCGTATTCGTTAAAGTCATTTTATACACATGCAGTGCGCCAGACGAGTCTGCTGCGGTAAAATAGCTTGTACCTGTTGACGCTGCAGTATTGTTGAGTGACATTGACGAAAAAGTTACCGTCGCTGTTGGTACAGCCCCCATTGTTACATCCTTAACCGAATCCACTGTTCCGTCTGATTTAAACGTCATAATCCCATACTTACCACCGGTAATTGTCCCGTTTGCCACACTGTTGGTATATAGCCAAGTATTATCGCCTATTTTTAAATAATTCTGGGTAACTTTATGTTTTTCCCCCAGTGAATCATACGTGTCAATTGAAGTTTGCGCCGTGGTGCCTACACCAGCCGTAGTCGAACCCGTCAAATTGCCGCTATAATCGATACCGGTAGTAGCTTTCGGCGGCATAACTTTCGTCGGAGAAATGACGATAGGCGATAGGCTGCCGCCAGTATTAATAGCTCCTGAGGAATCAACGTTCCAACCCATAACTCGGTAACCGGAACCAGGAACAACCAAATTGCCGACTTCATCAAAATCAAAGTCCCCGGCCCGGGTGTACACTTCGTTGGAACCGGCCTGAAGAATAAAAAATCCATTTCCTGAAATAGCCATATCGGTCTGCTTACCGGTAGACTGAGTACTGCCATCAGTGAAAATGGTGTCAATACTGGCTACCGAAGAACCCAAGCCAACCTGCATCGGATTAGTCCCGCCCTGGCCATTGCCGGCACTAGAAGCTCCCTGCAACGTCTGGCTCAGCATATCTTCAAAAGTTACCCGCGAGGCTTTGTAACCTATGGTATTTACATTGGCAATATTATTGCCGATTACATCCATCCGCGTTTGGTGGTTTTTTAGACCAGCCACACCGGAAAAAAGTGAACGCATCATAATGCATAACCCCCAATTTTTTCATCTTTCAGGTAAGAGCGGTTGCTTCCGTCATTCAGCAACCTTAAGGCTTCCTAAGAGGTCCGGCCTATACAATTACCGCACTGTCAATATTCGTAAAGACATTGTCTTTCATGCTGGCTCCATCCATCGCCGTAATTACTGTTTTGTTCGCCACACTGACAACCAGAGCCAAGTTGTTCATCAGTACCAACGACTCTCTTGCCCCCTTACTGGCGGCCTTGTTGACAGCCGTGTCCAGCTTATCCAGTTCTTCTTGTTTCAGTTGAATATTCCGGCTCTGCAGTCGCTGCAGCGCATGCTGGGAAAATTTTACACCACTCAGTTTTTCTGTCAGAATCTGATTAAAATCTGAGCTGTTTGTGCTCTTTCCCGTAGTCTTGGTTTCCTGCGTGGAATACGAAACCGGCAGAACAGGCTGCTGAGGATAGTAGATACGATTGTCAGTCATATCAGCTCACCTCCCATATTCCAATTGCTTTATTCAATGGTGCTGACTTTTGACATATCCACTTGTGTTTTTACAACCAGATTTTTTACCTTGCTCAAATCAAGAATTCCCTCTACCGTCTTGGTGTTGCCATTCGAATCCATGGCCGTCGTGTCCACCGTAATTTGCGGCACACCATTAACGATCTCTACTTTGGCCACATAACCGCTGTATGTTGTTCCGGCGCTGTCTTTCCATTGAATAGTCTTGCCGGTAGGATCGGAAAGCAGTTGCACCGTCTTCCCATCACTGGACGTAGCCAGGAACGGTTCATCCACGATCAATTTCGGCTGCCCGTTTACCATCGACACGCCCTGCACCGTACCACCATGGACCTGTGAATCATCACCTGTCCAGGAAACCGTTTTACCGATCAGAGTGCTGGCCTGTGAGGTCAAGAGCGAAGAATTCATATTCTGCATTTGCTCCAGACTTGAAAACTGTGCCATTTGCGCAATAAAATCCTGATCACTGGTTGGATTTAAAGGATCTTGATTTTGTAATTGAGTAATTAGCAGTTTTAGAAAATCATCTTTCCCTAAAATATTACTTTTCCCACTGGTTAATGCTGTTGTACTGGAAGTAGTTCCTGTAACATCAGAAACTGTCGACATATTGTAACCTCCCCTATCACACTATGTTAGACACGGTAATCAACTCCCGTATCACTTCCTGTCTGCTCGGCCTGCAGACTTTCCACGGTTGCGATGAAATCATCATCATTTTTTCGGTTTTTCAGTTTGATCACCGGCTGCTGCTGATTAGCCTGTTGTCCTCGCGAATCAAACTGGCTCAAACCGGCATATACGCCAACATTGTCCACTTTAATTCCCTGGCTGGCCATATCCTGCTTTAACTGTGGCAGCGAGTTCTCAATGATACCCCGTACCTCTGGATTATTGGTGTGGAACGAAGCCGTTACCTCACCATGCTCTACGGCAACACGCAACGTCAATTCGCCCAGATGTTCCGGCTTTAGCTTGATGACCATTTCCGAAGCATCGCTGTACGGAGTTTTGATCAGCTTGGCCTGTTCAACGATCTGTCCGCCAAGATTATACGGATCGGCAACCGGCTGCTGCGTATGAGCGGCAGTCTGAGTTGTTGTCGCGGCTTTAACCGTCTGTGAATCGGCTAATTGGGTAAACACAGCTGATACAGTATTATTCTTGACGCTCAGATCTGGCACATCTTCCGTCTGGTGCTTAGTTCCATCCGAAAATGCCGTTTGTTCCTCCGGCTGTCCCTGGTTCATCCCCTGTTGTGCTTCACCTTGCACCGAACTGGGCACAGGTTGCACTGCAGGTTCCTGTGCTTGAGCATGCGGCACCGGCTGCGGTTGTTCTGTCCCTTTGACGAAAGATTTGTTGTCAATCGTACTCATAACATGAACGGTTTGCACCGGAAAATCCACACGAGTCGACGCTGTTTGGGCTTTTGCCGCATCGACTGCAACTGCTGCTTTTTCATCACCAACAGGCAATACAACAGCTTGCGTGCCGGCATCGGTTTTCTCCGGTTTCGCCGGATTCGTCAGATTTTGTTGAATGACCTCGGCAAAAGACTGAGGTTGAGTTGCTGTCGCAGTAACTGTCGGCTTATCCTTATCTGTTGCAGCCACGGCTTGAGTTCCTTCTGTCGTTGGCGCCACCAGCGGTTCAACGGTAATGACCGGTTCCTGTTTCGCAACAACAACAGCGGTTTTAGTTTCTCCGGTAGTCGCTGCTCCAACGGCATCGGTTCCAGCCGTGGTTGCAGTCGGTTGAACCGGCAGCATCGGCAATACCAATCCCATTAAAGCAACAGCTGCCTGCTCTTTGCCAGCATCCGAACTATCCGTTGGCGCTGCAGTCTCAGTTTCTTCCGGCGCAGCAGAGCCGGCTTTACCGGTATTTCCTTCGCCAGACACTGCATTCGCTGTTGTCACAGCTAACTGTGTTAAAAAGGCCAATTGGGCTAATCCTGAGGGCACCGCTGTTTTCTGACCGGTATCGGCATCCTTTACCGTCGCATTTTGCAGCATACCGGCAAAGGCATTTCCCTGGCTTGCACCGGTTCCAGAACTTGCCTGATTTCCCGCCGGCATGGCCTGTTGCGGTGCAGCGGCGGTTCCTGGCAGTACGTTTATGGTCGCTTCCATGATTTGTTCACCTCCTTTCGCAGCTTTATATATGATCAAAGGACGGTGTCTTTCCGGCCTTTAAACATCTGATCGGTCAGATTGGCCGCCCGCTGAGCATCAAACTTGGCCAATACCTGTGCTGCCTGATCTTCCTCCATTTTATTCAATATGGCAATAATGGTGGAATCATCCAATTGCTTCATAATGGCAGCCGCTTCATCGGGTTTCATATTGCCGTAGAACCGGGCCAGTTTCCCTGCCCGTTTAGCTTCTTCCTGCTGTCGGGCCTTTTCCAGCTTCTCCTTATCCAGCAAAGCCTTGGCCGGATCAACGGCAGCGGGTGGTTGAACAGCAGGCGGCTGGACATTCTGACTGTCCGGCTGCGGTTCCTTGACCGGTTCCTGCGGCGTCACCGGTGGCTGTTCGGTACTTGTCTGTTCTTCATCCACTGTCTCAAAGTTTGTTTTAGGCTGTTCGAAATAATGACCGATCAACGGATATTTATCAAGTCCCCACTGGCTTGCAATGTGCTGCAAATCAAAGATTTTAAAATACACCCCGGCCGCAAAAGCAGCGCTTGCCAGCATAAGTAAGACTAAAAGTAAGGCAATCAGCTTAAACACACTGACAAACCTTTTCTTTTTTTGTACAGGTTCCGCCATCTCTTGCTTGGTCTCTTGTTTTATTTTTTGCTTGGTCTTGTCGGCCACACTCATCACCAGCTTTCCTAGGGCGTGTTGATAAATTGTTCATTACTCGTCTTCCGGCGGCTTTTCCGCCGTACTGCGTTAAATTTCCTTGAAATACATCCGGTATTCCAGCGAGAAATTCGCTCGAAATCCGAACAGTTCAACTCATGCCAACATGCCCTAAAGGGAAAATATCTTAACGGTTATTATTGATTATAAAGCGATAATACCTTAGATACGTAATTTTGCGTTTCACGGTACGGCGGTACGCCACCATAGTTTTTTACCGCCTGCGGTCCTGCATTGTAAGCAGCCAGAGCTTTTCTGGCATCTCCCTGAAACATGGTTAGCAGGTCTTTTAAATAGTGCACCCCGCCGTCGATATTCTCCCGGGGATCGGAAAGATTCCGTACGCCCAGTGCCTTAGCGGTATCCGGCATCAACTGCATAACACCGACAGCCCCCGCCGGTGAAACGGCATCAGCGGTCAGGCCCGATTCGACTGTAGCCACAGCGGTGGCCAGTTTAGGGTCCACACCGTACTTAGTCGCCGCGGCATAGATCATACCTTCCAAGGAAGCAGCCGGTACGTTCTTCCAAGCGCTGGCTGAAGACGCCGATTGGACGGCCGTAGCCTTTTCGCCGGAAGACAGTTGATTGTTCGCCGTTTTCATATAATCGGCGAAATTGCTTTCCTCTGTCGGATTTGGTGCAAATCGTTTTTCAATTGCGGCAATCCGCTGTAAAACGCTGCTGATCCCATCCATCCTTATCCTTAGCTCCCCCGTAAGAAAATTTGTGTGCCCATTTCATCCAGTTCTTTTTGTTCTTCCCGCAGTAGTTCCAGCCGGTATTCGGCCAGCCTCTTTTTTCGCAGGTTTTCTACTACTTTATAGCTTTTTACCGCTTCCTCCAATTCTTTCATCGCAGCCTGGCGTTTAGCTTCCGCCGTGGCTACACGGTTAGCGGCTTCCGTAATTTGTTCCTTTAGTCTGTCGAAATAATTGCTGAAAAGTAACAGCGAGTCCACCGTCAGGCCCTTGCGGCGCTGAAAATTCTTGAACTCTAAAAGCTGTGCTTGCTCTTCCTGTTCCAGACCCATCAGCAGTTCCTGCTCCCGCTGCAGTTCGCTGCAAGCTTCCATAAACCGCAGTTGTGCTTCTTCCTGCTTCATTTTCCGGAAATTAAGCAATGCCTCTAAACGGAACTGAAATCGTTTCATTACTGTCACTCCCAGTCGCTACCGGCTTGAAGCCTCAGGCAACAGAAGGTTTATCCCGCCAGTTGCCGCAGCCGCTCCACCGCTTCCGTCAGTGTGGTTTGCTCATAAACACTTTGTCTTAGAAATTCGTTAATACCGCCAATCATTTGCACGGCTTTATCAATATTGGCATTACTGCCATGAGCGTAGGCACCGATGTTGATCAGATCTTCCGCCTCGCGGTACGTAGCCAGAAGGGACCTGATCTTCTGTGCCGCGGCATAATGCTCGCTGCTTGCAATTTCCATCATTACCCGGCTTACACTGTGCAGTACGTCAATCGCCGGGTAATGGTTCTGTGCCGCAATATTGCGGGAAAGCACGATATGGCCGTCCAAAATACTGCGCACCGCATCGGCAATTGGTTCATTCATATCATCACCATCTACCAATACGGTATAAATGCCGGTAATCGAGCCCTTCTCACCCGGACCGGATCGCTCCAGCAGTTTGGGCAATGTCGCAAATACGGAGGGCGTATAGCCTCTGGTTGCCGGTGGTTCGCCAATAGTCAGCCCGACTTCACGCTGCGCCATAGCAAACCGGGTAACCGAATCCATCATCAGCATGACATTAGCGCCCTGGTCACGAAAATATTCCGCAATGGCCGTAGCCGTCATGGCGCCTTTTATTCTGACTAAAGCGGGTTGATCAGAGGTAGCTACCACCACAACCGAGCGTTTTAATCCTTCCTCGCCCAAATCGCGTTCAATAAACTCCCGGACTTCCCGGCCCCGCTCGCCTACCAGCGCAATCACGCTGATATCGGCTTCGGTATTTCTGGCAACCATGCCCAGCAGCGTACTTTTTCCTACACCGCTGCCGGCCATAATTCCAACCCGCTGACCGCAGCCAAGAGTCAGCAAACCGTCAATAGCGCGGACGCCGACCGAAAGATTAGCGTGAATTCGGCTGCGTGAAAGAGGTGGCGGCGGACTGGCGTGAAGCGGGTATTCCAAATCACCTTCGATGGGTCCCTTGCCATCCATCGGATTGCCAATACCGTCCAGAACCCGGCCCAACAGCTTCCGTCCCACCGGAACGCTGAGTGACCGACCGGCCGATACAACCTCACAGCCCGGTCCTAACCCCTGCATCTCGCCAATCGGCATCAGCAGCACCCGGTTTTGGCGAAAACCGACAACCTCCGCCGGAACAGGCTGTCCGCCGGAACGGGGATACACATAGCATAAATCCCCCAAACTGGCAGCAGGACCTTGCGCCTCAATCACCAGACCGATAATCTGGATGATCCGGCCATTCATTTTTATTGGATCGACGCTGTCAAGCGCCCGTAAGTATTTCTCAGAATTAAATATCATCATGGACATACATCCTGTAACACTTTTATTAAAGCTTCCAGTTGTGCATCAATTCTGGCGTCGACTGTACCACAGGGAGTGTCAACAACGCAACCTCCCACCGATACGGTATGATCAGCCAGAACGGTGAGCGCCTGTTCCCGGCCGAGCATTGCCTGTAAATCCCGGCGGGCCTGCAACACCAAATCGTAATCCTCCGGATGAATGCGTACAGTTACCTGTTCCTGGTCGCACACTTTTTCCAACGCCGCCTTGACGATAGGGAGGACTACCATAGGGTTTTCCTCAATTTCCCGGGCAAGCACCTTGCGCAAGACCGTTACCGTAACTTCCACAATCTGACGTTCCGCAGCCAAAACAGCATTTATTCTTTCCTGCTCCGCCAGTTGTACCATATGCTCAGCCTTTGCGGCAGCCGCCTGAACCTGCTCTTGCATCAGTTGTGCCGCAGCGGTTTTTCCTTCCTCCAGACCCTGCTGATAGCCTTGTTGATGGCCGCTCTGCATTCCTTCCTCTCGGGCCGTTTGGCGGAGCTGCTCGGCTGTCAGCCTGGCTTCCGCCAGCAATGCATCAGCCTGCTGTCGTGCCTGGGCAAGCCTTTCCTCCGCCTGCTCTCTGGCCGCCTTCGCTTCCTGCTCCCATTGCCGCCAGTCTTCCGGCACCACCGTTTCCGCCAGTGACTTATTATCCTTTTCTTCCGACGGAAGCTTACCGACGATAACCGGCAAGTCATGCAGCGCTACGCATTTAATAATCTTAGGCAATAATCTCGTCCCCTTTGCCGCGTGAAACAATAATTTCACCAGACTCTTCGAGACGGCGGATTACATTAACAACCTTCTGCTGTGCCTCTTCGACGTCACGAATACGGACAGGACCCATATATTCGATTTCTTCCCGCAGCATTTCGGACGCTCTTTTCGACATGTTTTTATATACTTTGCCAGACACTTCACTTGACGAGGCTTTAAGAGCCATCGCCAAATCCTTGGAATCGATTTCACGCAGCACCAACTGCAGTGAACGGTCGTCCAAGAGAACAATATCTTCGAATACGAACATCCGCCTTTTGATTTCCTCGGCCAGTTCCGGATTTTGGACTTCCAGGTTCTCGATAATCGTCCGTTCGGTAGTACGATCGACGCGATTCAAGACCTCGACAATGGAATCCACACCGCCGGCCGCCGTGAAATCCTGGGTTACCAGCGAGGAAAGTTTCCGTTCCAGTATCCGTTCCACGTCTTTTAAAATATCCGGCGTGGTCCTGTCCATGGTGGCAATTCGCTTGGCTACGTCTACCTGCCGTTCCGGCGGTAAAGCCGAAATGATAGCAGCCGACTGATCAGGCAGCAAATAAGCCATAATCAAAGCAATCGTCTGGGGATGTTCATTTTGGATAAAATTCAGTAATTGCGCCGGATCGGTCTTTCTGGCGAAATCAAAGGGCCTGATCTGCAAACTGGATGTCAGACGGTTAATAATCGATACCGCCTTTTCCGCTCCTAGTGCCTTTTCCAACACTTCACGGGCATAATCAAGACCGCCGGAAGATAGGTACTCCTTAGCAAGCGCCAATTGGTGAAACTCCGCCAACACGGCTTCCTTCTGTTCCGGCGTTATTTTCCGCTGACTGGCAATCTCCAAGGTCAGTTTTTCAATTTCATCTTCCCGCAAATGTTTAAAAACCTGTGCGGACAAATCAGGACCGAGTGTGATCAACAAGACGGCTGCCTTTTGTTTATTTGTCAATTCATTAGATTGATACATTGGTCTCACCCTCCTGTCCTGCTATTCTTCACTCAGCCAAGCTTTGATCAACTGTGCCACATCGTCGGGGTTGGTCTTAGCCATTTTAGCAATCAGTTCCTGGCGTTCCAGTTTTTCTTTTTCCTGCGGGGTCAATTCAGACTCTGCCATTTCAGCCTGTTCCAGCGTTGCAAGCTGCGACTCCTGGAGGGCCTCCAGCATTTCCGCTTCCTGACGCTGCTGTTTCTTGCGGGCGAAATAAGCCCGTACACCAAGCAATATGATAATCAAAGCGATTACAGCCAGGCCGATCTTTATCCATAGGTTCTGCCGCTGAGCGGCTTCTTCCGCCAAACGTTCGCGGTCAGCCATGTCGGTATTGAAGGCGATGCTTTCTACCGACACCATATCACCCCGGGCCGGATTGATACCGATGGCCGAGGAAACAGTCTTAGCAATGCTGTCTTGCTGCGCCTTGTTCAGGCTGGCGTCAACCAGTACGGCGACTGTCAGGCGTTTAATGGCCCCCGGCGCTGCAACAACCTTTTCCTTGGTTTCATTAATTTCGTAGTTCTTTATGGAATCTTTCTTTTCATAATTTGACTGTGTGTTATTGCCGGTCACATAACCGGGAATATTGGTCGTCGTCCCTGGAACACCGCCCGGTGTCGAAGCCGTCCCCTGATAGCGTTCATTAGTATCCTGGGAGCTACGGATAATACCTTTATCATCTACAACCGGTTCATAAACTTGCTTGTCCACCGTATGCTGATCAAAGGTCAGTTCCACATTAACTCTGGCAGCGGCTTTTCCTGGTCCAAGCACCTGGTCAAGCAGTGAATCCAGATTCTTCTGCAGGTCATCCTGCATCTTCCGCGTCATTTCAAGTTGAGTCATTGAACCGGAACCGGGCATGTTCGATTCGTCCTGCTGATCATTGAGCACATGCGCGTAATTATCTACCACGGTAATATTTTCCGGCTTCAAACCCTGAATACTGTGGGCCGCCAAATTGACAATGCCTTTTACCTGTTCCTTGGTCAATTGCGCTGACGGACGCAGTTTAACCATAATCGAAGCGGTCGCCGGTTTTTCGTTCTTTTTATATAAGCTGTCCTCCGGCAAAACAATATGAACTCTGGCCTTTTCCACTTCGTCCATCTGTTCTATCGTCCGCGTTAATTCTCCTTGCAAGGCCTGTAACAGATATACTTTGTTTTGAAATTCCGTTACACCGAACTTATTTTGATCGAATATTTCAAATCCCTTATTGCCGCGCGGTAAACCCAGACTGGCTAACTCTAAGCGAACACGATGCACATCTTTAGCAGAAACTAAAATAGCCGTACCGTTAGCATTTTCCTGTGGTTCAAAAGAAACTTTCATTTCCTTTAATTTAGCAGCAACTTCACCTGCATCTTTGGCTTCCATATTGGTAAATAAAGGTACCATGTCCGGTTTGGAGCCCCACCAATAACTCCAGGACAAAATCAATATAAAGATCAGCACTGCTGAACCAATAATTGCATACCTTTGTCTTTTCCCGATATTTTGCCATAAGCGCAGAGACTGTTCTTTCCAGTCGGCCATGGTCTCCACCCTTTCAAGCGACACTGAACGTTACATATTTAATATTTCCTACAACTTGCCGGACAACCGGCAGTATTGATTGGCATATTCCCTGAACTTCGCTTATACCTGCATTCTCATAACTTCCTGATAGGCGTCCACAATCTTGTTGCGCACCTGCATCGTCAATTGTAAAGCTACACTGGCTTTTTCCGTCGCAATCACAACCTGCGATACATCCTGCAGCTTACCTGCCGCCAAATCAACGGAAGCCTGATTGGCACTATTCTGAAGTTCATTCACATTATTCAGTGCGTCGGATAACAACTGGCCAAAACTTTTGTCCCCACTGGCCGGCAAAACGGCATCAGAGGTCAGCCGCGACCCTACAGGCATCAATTTTATTGGTTCTATCCGCATGAATGTTCCTCCCTATTTTCCAATTTCCAACGCTTTCAACGCCATGCTTTTTGCCGAATTAACAGCCGTTACATTCGCCTCATAGGCTCTTGTCGCGGTAATCATATCCACCATTTCTGTAACAATATTCACATTCGGCATTTCCACATAGCCCGACTGATTGGCATCCGGATGATGCGGATCATACACCATGCGAGTGGGAGAATCGTCTTCAGTGATGCCTACCACTTTCACCCCGTCACCAGCCCCATCCCCCATCTCTTTGGATAAAAGCTGGCTGAATGAAGCTTGCTCCGAACGAGGCTCAAATACTACCAGTTGCCGGCGGTACGGGCCACCCTTGGCCGTACGGGTTGTGTTGGCATTGGCAATGTTATTGGAAATAACGTCCATTCTAAGACGTTCGGCGGTTAGGCCCGATGCTGCCGAATCAATGGCCCCAAACATTCCCATCACTATTTCCCTCCATTAATAACGGATTTAATACCGGAATAGTACTTGCCGATTTGCTGAGCAACGGCATTGTAATACAGCGTATTTTTGGCTAATTCAGCCATTTCCATATCCACATCAACATTGTTTCCATCTGTCCGCATAGAAGTATTGCCAATCAGACTGACTACAGGCTCCACATCCTGCCGGGAAACGGTCAGCGGCAAATGTTTCTCATTGGTTTTAACCAGCGGCAGGCTGCTTCCGTTGTCTCCCAGTGCCTGTTGCAGCAAGCTTTCAAAAGCGACCTCGCTTTTTTTAAAACCCGGAGTGTTCACATTGGCAATATTATTGCTTATTACCTTATTGCGAAGCGAAGAAGCACCCAGAGCCTTTTCCAGGATCGCAGCGTAAGGCGCAGATACAATTGACTCCAGCACCAGAAATCTCCTCGACTTTCAGTTTATGTATTTAAAAATATCCTTTGCATAATTCTACATAATCCATAAAAATCCTCTAGATACTTTGTTTAATAATCTCCATTTATAGATACTATTTTACAAGGTTTAACCATATCTTAACAAAAAAAATAACAATGCTTCTTATTTTATCGTTTTTTGTCGGCATTGAGTTGAAAAAAATACCAACATAGGAACCGTAGCTAGTCGCTTCTGTTCCAGTCTTACGACCAAAAAATTTTCCCGTCACTCGTGGAAATAAAAAAACTACTTTACCTAAGTAAAGCAGTTTTTTTAACCCTTTATTTCTTAAGCTTCTTGAGTTCATCCAGCAATCGTTCATTCAGCACTTTAATGTAGGTGCCTTTCATTCCCAGCGACTTGGACTCAATTACACCGGCGCTTTCAAACTTGCGCAGCGCATTGACGATAACAGAGCGGGTGATGCCTACCCGGTCGGCAATCTTACTGGCGACCAGCAAGCCTTCATCCCCTTCCAGTTCGCTTAAGATATGCATAACCGCTTCCAGCTCGGAATAAGATAGAGTCCCCAGAGCCACCTGCACAGTGGCCTTCTTACGAGCTTCTTCTTCAATCTTTTCACTGCGGTCACGCAGAATTTCCATACCGACAACGGTGGCGCCATATTCGGCCAAGACCAGATCATCATCAGTAAACTCAGCCTGAAATTTCGCCACAATCAGCGTACCGATCCGTTCACCCACCCCATGGATAGGTACGATAGTCGTATATTTGTCACGGAATAGACAGCCAATATCCCCGTTAAAAGTGCAGGTCCCGGCATCCAGACTCAGGTTGGGCGAGGTTTCGTTGATTCTGAGCAACCAGTCAACATACCGTTCGGGAAATTGTTCCTTGGACAGTACGCGGTCCCGCATTACATCACATTCAAAATTGTCCAGCAAAGCAAAGCCTAAGATGGCGCCATCTCTCGCCACAATATAAACATTGGCACTCATGACACTGCTAAGCACACGCGATATTTCATTATACTGAACGTTTTCTGACTTTTGTAAAAGTCGGTTAATCTTTCGGGTTCGTTCCAACAATGAAGACATAATACAATTCTCCTGCCTTTCTAAAACTGTTATATTTTATAAGATGAAATGACTTAAATCTTGATTTACCACAATATGCTTAAGCTTGTCATTCACATATTCCCGGTTGATCGCAATGGTTTTCTCCGGTATGTCGGGAGCATCAAAAGCCAAATCCTCCAGCAGCTTTTCCAAAATAGTATGCAGTCTCCTGGCGCCGATATTCTCCGTCTGGTCATTTACCTGACAGGCAATTTCAGCCAATTCGTCGATAGCGTCATCGCTGAAGGTAATTTCTATGCCTTCCGTCCGCAACAGGGAAGTATACTGCTTGATCAGCGCATTTTCCGGTTCCGTCAGAATTTGGCGGAAATCTTCTTTGACTAAATTATTCAGCTCCACCCTGATGGGGAAACGCCCCTGCAGTTCAGGAATCAAATCGGAAGGTTTTGACGTGTGAAAGGCGCCTGCCGCAATAAACAGAATATGATCCGTCTTGACCGGACCATGCTTGGTTACCACGGTCGAACCTTCCACTATCGGCAGAATGTCCCGTTGAACACCCTCCCGTGACACATCCGGTCCGGAAGAAGGTCCCCGTCCGGCAATCTTATCAATTTCGTCAAGAAATATTATACCATAGTTTTCCGCCAAACTAATAGCATTAGTTGTAACTTCATCCATATCAATCAGCTTTTGTGCTTCTTCCTGTGTAAAGATCTTCCGGGCATTGCTTACGGTAACTTTGCGTTTTTTTTGCTTTTTCGGCAAAAAGCTGCCCAGCATATCCTGGATGCCCATTCCCATTTCTTCCACACCGGAGCCGGCGAACATTCCCAGCATGGGATTGGAGTTATCCTCAACCAGCACCTCGATCAATTCCTCTTCCAGTTCACCATTTTCCAGACGCCGGCGCCAATATTCCCGGTCGTTCGCCTCTCCGGCCTGCACCGGTTCCTCTACCTTGTCATCACTACCGGAATGGCCCAGCGAAGTACCGGAAAATAGCATTTCAAAAGGATTACGGATACTATCCTTTTTAGACGAAGGCCTAAAATATTCTAAAATGCGCTCATCAGCTAACGTACGGGCTTGATCGTTTACCGCCAGCATCTTCACCTGTTTAACCATACGGATGGCCGTTTCAACCAGATCGCGGATCATAGACTCCACGTCCCGCCCCACATAGCCGACCTCGGTAAACTTAGTAGCCTCTACCTTGATAAACGGGGCATTGACCAATTTGGCCAGCCGGCGGGCAATTTCCGTTTTTCCTACGCCGGTGGGACCGATCATTAGGATATTCTTGGGAATGACTTCCTCCCGGAGTTCATCCGACAGTTGTTTGCTCCGCCAGCGGTTTCGCAGGGCAATGGCTACCGACTTTTTAGCCTGCCGCTGCCCGATAATATATTTATCCAGTTCATTGACAATTTGTTTGGGGGTCAATTCGCTCAAAAGGATCCCTCCTTCTTAGAGTATGTTTTCAAACTATCCGAAACGCCCTGACGGCGCTTTTTATGCCATACTTCGTTAAAGTTTCTTGAATTAAGAGCCATTATTTCTGCAAAATTTTGCCTCGTCTGACGCAAAAACCATTCGTCACAGATCATTCCGTTAGTTTGAAAGCATACCCTAGAGTTCTTCAACCGTAATATGGTTGTTGGTAAACACACAAATATCAGCGGCAATCAACAGCGCTTCCCGAACAATCTCAGCTGCCGAAAGTTCGGAGAATTTGACCATGGCCCGCGCCGCCGCCAAAGCGTACGAACCGCCGGACCCAATAGCCGTTACCCCGTCATCAGGCTCAATAACCTCTCCATTGCCGGATATGATAAGCATCCGTTCCGCGTCGGCAACAATGAGCAGCGCCTCCAGACGCCGAAGCACCCGGTCCATCCGCCACTCCTTCGCCAGCTCCACGGCGGCCCGCATTAAATTACCGTTAAACTCTTCTAGTTTTGCCTCAAATTTAGCAAACAGGGTAAATGCATCGGCTACCGATCCGGCAAAGCCGGCCAGTACTTTGCCATGGTACAGGCGTCTTACCTTTTTGGCGTTATGTTTCATGACCGTATTGCCGCCAAAGGTAACCTGCCCATCACCGGCGATGGCGATTTTTCCGTGCTGACGCACGGCAATGATAGTTGTAGCATGAAACATACTTATTCCTCCTATACATTAAGCCCGGGGATGTGCGTTTCGATATACCGACTTGAGCCTTTCTTTGGTCACATGCGTATAGAGCTGCGTAGTTGAAAGATTTACATGGCCCAGCATTTCCTGCACCGAACGCAAATCGGCTCCGTTATTCAGCAGGTGTGTTGCAAAGGTGTGCCGCAGTGTATGGGGGCTTACCTTCTTCTTAAGAGCCAGCTCTTCTACATAGTTAGCGACAATCCGCCGTACGCTGCGATCAGTCAACGGGCCTCCCTTACTGTTGACAAACAGTGCCTGATGGGCCCCGGTCCGGCATTTGGCATAGAAAAAAGGACGGGAATGTTCCAAGTAGGTCTTAAGCGCAGCCAGCGCTGTTTTACCCACAGGCACAATCCTTTCCTTGGCGCCTTTGCCATAGACCAGGATATAACCGGACACCTCGTCAATGTCTTTGAGCGATAAACCGACCAATTCACCGACCCGCAGGCCTGAAGCGTACAGCACTTCCAAAATAGCGGCATCCCGGTAGCCGGCACGGTC
This sequence comes from Propionispora vibrioides, assembly GCF_900110485.1. Taxonomy (NCBI): domain Bacteria; kingdom Bacillati; phylum Bacillota; class Negativicutes; order Selenomonadales; family Sporomusaceae; genus Propionispora; species Propionispora vibrioides. The sequence continues at coordinate 181,014 of NZ_FODY01000005.1, forward strand.
CTTAGCGGGCAATTGCAACAATTCCGTAATCTCCAGAGTATCCAGAAAAGACGGCAGCCTTTTTTCCAGTTTAGGCGTGTGAATAGCCGAAAATGGATTGCCCTCAATAACCTCCTCCCGGCATAAAAAGCGAAAGAAAGAACGCAGTACGGCAATCCGCCGGGCAATCGTCGTTCTTGCATAGCCATGCTTTTTCATGGCGGCCAGATAAGACCGAATCAGGGAAGAAGTAATATTTTCAAAAAAAGCCTCAGCAACACCCTGTGACCGCGCAAAATCAACAAACAGCTCAAGGTCTGCACGATAACTGATTACAGTGTGCTGTGAGGCATTTTTCTCTATCTGTAAATAGCGAATGAAGTATTGAAGTTGCTCTGTTATCATATCCATATAATCACACTTTTTGTCACATTTCTCCAAAATACCTTTTATTGGATTTATACTAGCATACTGCCCCACGTTATGCAAGAATTAATTTTCAAAGTTTTCTTTAAATTCCCGTAAACTTTCCAAGGCTCTATCCGCAATCATGCCGTTTTTCATTTTCTTATCTCTAATTTTACGCTCCAGAGGCGGTAATAGACCAAAATTAACATTCATGGGCTGAAAATTCTTGGTCGCCGCCTGCGTAATATAGCGGCAAAGCGCGCCATGAGCCGTCTCCGCCGGCAGGACCAGCGGCTCGGCGCCCATAGCCAGGCGGGCCGCATTCAGCCCGGCCACCAATCCGGACGAGGCCGATTCGATATAGCCTTCGACGCCGGTAATCTGGCCGGCAAACAGGATGGCGGGATGCTTTTTCATTTGCAAAGTCGGCTGCAGTACATTGGGCGAGTCGATGAAGGTATTGCGGTGCATAACGCCATAACGGACAAATTCAGCCTGTTCCAGCCCCGGTATCAACCGGAACACCCGCTGCTGTTCAGGCCATTTGAGATGAGTCTGGAACCCGACAATATTAAATAAGGTTGCGGCAAAATTATCCTGCCGCAATTGAACCACAGCATAAGGTCGCTCACCGCCGGCCGGATTCTCAAGTCCTACCGGTTTTAACGGACCATATCGCAAAGTGTCAATCCCTCTTCTGGCCATCTCCTCCACCGGCATGCAGCCTTCAAAAAAAATAGCTTTCTCAAATTCCTTGATGGCCGCTGTTTCAGCCTGGGTTAGTTCCTGCCAGAAAACTTCATATTCCTCCCGGTTCATCGGGCAGTTGAGATAATCTTCATCCCCCTTGCCGTAACGGGAGGCACGGTAAATCTTCTCCATATCGAGCGATTCCAGGGTAACGATCGGGGCAGCCGCATCATAAAAATACAAATAATCGGTACCAGTCAGCTTTTTAATCGACTCCGACAACTGCGGCGAAGTCAACGGTCCACTGGCCACGACCAGAACATCAGCCTGATGCCGAGCCAGTTCCGTCACTTCTTCATTAAAAACCGTTATATTCGGATGGTTTTTCACCGCATCGGTGATTTGCCGGCTGAAAGCATCCCGGTCAACCGCCAGAGCGCCACCAGCCGGTACCCGGGTGGCATCAGCAGCTTGCATAACCAGCGAGTTTAACTGGCGCATCTCTTCCTTTAGCAAGCCTACGGCATTTTCAACCGCTGCTGCCCGCAGCGAGTTGCTGCATACCAATTCGGCGAAATTTTCCGTGTGATGGGCCGGCGTCATCACTTTGGGCCGCATCTCATATAAATCAACCTGTATTCCTCTTTGCGCCACCTGCCAGGCAGCCTCACTGCCCGCCAGTCCGGCACCGATAACTGTTGCTTTAGCCACTTGTTTTCCTCCGCTTGACCGGCTGTTTTGCCTTGCCTGCTGGTGTTTTTTTACTGCCCCGGGCCGGTTTAACCTTGTCGTCTGTTTCCTCCCGGGCCTTTTCACGGGTAGTACAGCTTTCATTGCCGCACTGAGTTACAACCCGTCCGTTTTTATATTTATGCTTGGTCATAAAGCTGCCGCACACAGCGCAATTCTCTTTTAACGGCATATCCCAGGTAACAAAGTCACATTGCGGATAATTCTTACAACCATAGAACACTCTGCCACGTTTGGTCCGGCGTTCAATAACGGCGCCCCCGCATTTTGGGCAGGCTACGCCTGTTTCTTTAATAATCGGTTTGGTGTTCCGGCACTCGGGAAAACCGGGACAAGCTAGAAAATTACCATACCGTCCCTGTTTGACTACCATCAGCTTGCCACAGTTCTCGCAAGGAATGTCGGACACCTCTACCGGTAACTCCACATGGCCTATTTCTTCCTCGGCATGGGCCAGCGTTTGGGCAAAGGGCTGATAGAATTGTTCCAGCAAAGCAACACGGGAACCGTGTCCCTCGGCAATCTCGTCCAGACTGTCTTCCATTTGAGCGGTAAAGGCCACATCAACAATATTGATAAAATACTGTTTTAACAAATCCACTACCACAAAACCCAGCTCGGTAGGTTCAAACTTTTTATCTACCCGCACCACATAGCCGCGCCCCAGAATGGTCTCGATAATAGGCGCATAGGTACTGGGTCGGCCAATTCCTTTTTCTTCCAGTATTTTTACCAGCGAAGCCTCGGTATAACGGGGCGGCGGTTCGGTAAAATGCTGTTTTGGCAAAATCTTGGACATTTTGAGCGATTGGCCTGGCTCGAGCTCCGGCAACGTCACTTCCTTGTCCTTTTCTTCCTCGCCCTTTTCTTTTCCCTCGGTATAAACAGCCATAAAGCCGGTAAATTTTATCTGTGAGCCGGTTGCCCGGAGTTCATAGCGGTCGGCGGCAATATCCACCGTCAGCGTGTCATAAACAGCAGCCGCCATCTGGCTGGCCACAAACCGTTCCCAGATCAGCGTATACAGCTTCAACTGGTCTTTGGCCAAGTATTTGCCGATCGTGTCGGGCGTCATAAGCACATCGGTGGGGCGCACAGCCTCATGGGCATCCTGTGCGCTTTTTTTGCTGCTGTAAACCGGACTCTTTTCCGGCACATAGCCGCTGCCGAACTTCTCAATAATATAGCTGCGGGCCTCCTGTTGCGCCGATTCGGCGATCCGGGTGGAGTCGGTACGCATGTAAGAAATCAAACCGACCGGACCCCGGCTGCCTACATCTAAACCTTCATAGAGCTGCTGGGCCACCATCATGGTTTTCCGGGAAGTAAAGCCCAGCTTTCGTGAGGCATCCTGCTGCAGGCTGCTGGTGGTAAAGGGCGGCGCCGGATTACGCCGGCGTTCACGCCGCTTTACAGCGCTGACGGTATATTCCGCCTTCTCCAGATCTTTAGTGATAGCCGTTGCCTGTTCCTCATTGTTAACTTCGGCTTTCTTTCCTTCAATCGCCACCAGTTGCGCCTCAAATAAGGCTGCCCTAGCGGATTTTCTCAGTTTAGCCGTAATGGACCAATATTCCTCCGGCTGGAAGGCCTGGATTTCCTTTTCCCTGTCGCAAATCATCCGGACGGCCACCGATTGTACCCGTCCGGCGCTTAAACCTTTCCTGACCTTGCGCCAAAGCAGCGGACTCAGCTTATAGCCGACAATCCGGTCCAAATGCCGCCTGGCCTGCTGAGCGTCAACCCTGGCCAGATTAATCGGTCGTGGATGCTTAACTGCATTTTGAATAGCCGACTTGGTAATTTCATTAAACTCAATACGGCAACTTTCATCTGCCGGTATATGTAAAAGGTGCGCCAAATGCCAGGCAATGGCTTCCCCTTCCCGGTCAGGGTCAGATGCCAGATATACCTTATCGGCGTTTTTAGCGGCCTCTTTCAGGCTCTTGATCAGATCGCCCTTGCCGCGAATGTTGATGTATTTAGGCGTAAACTGCTGTTCAATATCTATGCCGAACTGACTCTTCGGCAAATCGCGCAAATGCCCCATAGAGGCACGCACCGTGTAATTTTTTCCTAAGAATTTTTCAATTGTCTTTGCCTTGGCAGGTGATTCTACTACAACCAGCGCCTTTGTCACCTAATTCCCTCCTTAGCAGCACGAGCATACCGCTGACCTGCGTGCTCGGCCACCAAACCACGTAACTCTAACTGCAATACTATATACGCCGCTGTTGACGGCAACATCCCTGTTTTTATCACAATTTCCTCAACAGTCAGCAAGGTATCATACGTAAGACTATCATATACCGCTTGTTCCGCCGCCGTCAAATCCGGCATGTCCGGCTTTCGCTGCCCGTCTGTTTGTCCATACTCTTCCAAAATATCCGCAGCCCGTTCCACAAGCTTGGCCCCCTGTTTAATTAGCCGGTGTGCTCCCTGGGAAGCGGCCGAAAAAATGCTGCCCGGTACGGCAAACACATCGCGCCCTTCTTCCAGGGCAAAGTCGGCCGTAATCAGTGCGCCGCTTTTTTCCGCCGCCTCCACAACCACCACGCCACGCGACATGCCACTGATAATCCGGTTGCGAGCCGGGAAAAAAGCTGCATGAGGCTGAGTCCCCGGCGCATATTCAGAAATAACACAGCCGGCTCTGGCAATCTCGTCCAACAAGGCGGCGTTTTCCGGTGGATATACGACATCGACGCCACAACCCAGCACGGCTACCGTTTTTCCCGCTGCTAAAGCACCCCGGTGAGCGGCCGTATCAATACCGCGCGCCGCGCCGCTGATCACCCAGAAACCGGCAGCAGCTACATCATGGGCCAGTCTTTCCGCCGCATTCTTACCGTAGACCGAAGCACGGCGGGCTCCCACAATACCGATAAGCTTGTCATGCTTCGGCAGCGTACCGCGGTAAAACAGCACCTGCGGCGGTCTGAATGAACAGGTAAGCAAAGCGGGGTATTCCGGCTCCTCCAGCGAGCACAGCTTAATAGAAGCCCGCTCCCACGCTTCAGCCAATTGCTCTATATCTAGCTTTTCCCTGTGTTCCAGAAAAATATGACAAGTTTGCTCATCCAAACACCGGGATAAACATAAATCCTTTAAATCAGCCCGCCAAACCTGCTCGGCACTGCCGAAAAAGCGCAGCAATTGATGCAGTCTGGCCGTACCGATCCCCGGAGTCATTTGCAATCCCGCCATGTATAATTTATTCATGCTACCTCCGCCAAATCAGGCTAAAATCCATGAATTAATTTGCAATTATTATATCTGCCACATCTGATACCGTCAAGAGCAAACTTGGGAAAAAATAGTAGCGGCAATGGTATCTGCTGCCTGGGGTCTGCCCAGTGCCACCGCCTGGCGGCCCATGTAGGCCAGCGTGTCCGTATCGTCCAGCAGGTTCAACAGATGGGTTCGTATTTCGTCCAGCGAGTCGGCACGCACAGCAACCCCATGGTTGATCAAATAAGCTGTGTTGGCTTCCTCCTGACCCGGTATCGGCTTATACACAAGGATAGGCAAGCCGGCGCACAGGGCTTCCGAAGCGGTCAGTCCTCCCGGTTTGGAAATCAGCAAATCGGCGGCTCCCATCAGCTCGTGAATATTATTGACATAACCAAATAATCGCAGCGTACATTTTAACGAGGGTTTTAAGCTCTCGATCTTATTGTACATAACCCGGTTGTTGCCGGTAACAACCATGATCTGCAATGGCTCTTCCAGTTCATTGCAGAGTAAAATAATCTCATCCATAGGAAGCACACCGGCGCCGCCCCCCATAACCAGCAGTGTTTTCTTGTCTGCCGCCAGCCCCAGTTGCCGGCAGACCCGCTCACGGCTGTAGGTGACACCAAAAGCCTGTTCTACCGGAATACCGACACTGTCAACCCGTGACCGCTCGATGCCATAGCCTTCCAGTACCGCACAAAGACTGCTGTTAGCGACAAAATAGCGTTCCATTTCCGGGTACACCCAAAGCCGGTGCACGGCATAATCGGTGATGACCGCCGTAATCGGAACCTTCATGCCATGATATTTAGCCAGATAGGCTGCTAACCCGGCAGGCGTCGCATGAGTACAGACAATGGCATCCGGCCGGTACTCCAGAATCAGCCGGTGCATACGGGAGGCTAAAAACCAGTTGATAATCTGGCTGATCAGCGAAGCTGACACATCCTTGTTGCCCCAGCGGTACATAAGACCATAAGCCGGCGGAAACAGCGACAAAATAATAAGATAGATTTTTAATATCAATTGTCCCACCATGGGGCTGAAAAAGTCAAAAATATTTGCAATCTTCACTTCGGCATCAGGGTCCTGCCGAAGCATGGCAGTACGGACGGCTTGTGCCGCCCGTGTATGTCCTGCTCCAATGGGAGCGCTAAAGAATAAAATTTTTCGTTTCTTCGGCAACACTAGCCCTCCTGTTTCCAAACAAGCTGCTTATAATAAGTGACTTTATTATCATCACCCTGCCCTGTCAGCAACTCTTTCGCTGTTTTTCCCTCAAAAACCGGAATATCGCCAGCGACCTCCGCCAGCGGAATCAGCACGAACTTGCGCTCCGCCAGCCGTGGATGGGGCAGACTCAGACGTGGTGAATTGCATATCCGATTTTCATATAGCAGCAAATCAATATCAATGTTCCGCGGCCCCCAGCGCTCCTTGCGAACCCGCCCCAGCCGCGCCTCTACAGCCAGGCACTGCTCCAGCAAAGCCTCCGGTTCAAGCGTTGTTTTTATCGAAATAACCGCATTAAGAAAAGCCGGCTGTTCTTTTACCCCCACCGGCTCAGTTTCATACAAAGCAGATGTCTGACACACGGTAAGCGACGGGCAGGCGGCCAACAATCTGACCGCAGCAGCGATATACTGCTCACGGTCACCAAGATTGGAGCCTAAACCAAGTAAAATCATGCCTTCGTCCTTTTGGTTTCCACCTGAACATAATCAATCTGCCCGGCGATAGGAACATAGGGTTTGCGAATTTTTACGTTCACGCTGCTGATCAGCGGCCTTTCCAGCAAGGTATCAGCAATATGGGCGCCTAAAGCTTCCAACAGTTGATACCGGTGTGTTTCGATGACTTCCTTCAAATAGCTGTAAAGCTGGGTATAATCCACCGTATCATTCAAATCATCGCTAGCCGATGATTTTGACAAATCCGCTGTAATTTCCAAATCAATATAAAAACGCTGTCCCACTTCGCGCTCATATTCATGAACACCATGAAATCCGTAAAACATCATATTTTTCAACAATATTTTATTCATATTCATCTCTCCCCATTTGTATTTTCATAACATAGCATCGGTCATTTTGGTCATTCTGGCTATTTCCTTCACATCGTGAACTCTGACAAGCTGAACCCCTTTGGTTATACCCAGCACGACTGTCGCTCCCGTCCCCTCCACCCGGTCGGTCACCGGCAGATCCAGCACTTCACCAATGAACCGTTTCCGCGAAGTTCCCAACAAGATAGGACAGTCCAGCACCTGCAGTTCCTCCAGCCGGGACATAAGCTCCAAATTATGAGCAGTAGTCTTGGCAAAACCAATGCCCGGATCTACAATAATCTTGCTCCGGTCCAGCCCTGCCGCTACGGCAAGTTCTATACTACGGGCCAGAAAGCCTGCTACATCTAGCAACAAATCTTCGCCATAGCTGGCTTCCTGTTGGTTATGCATCACAATCACCGGAACATCATGACGAGCCACCACCGCGGCCATGGCCGGGTCCCGTTGTAACCCCCAGACATCGTTGATCATATGGGCCCCCAACTTTAGTGCCTCGTCAGCCACACAGGCCTTGTACGTATCGACAGACACCGGGATGGGGCAAGCGGCCAGCACTTTTTCCAACACCGGCAGCAGCCGGTCCATTTCCTCCATGGCCGATACTTCCCGGGAGTTGCCATATGGCCGGGTGGACTCGGCACCAATATCAAGAATATCGGCCCCGTCAGCAATAAGTGTTTCCATGTGTCGCAAAGCCGCATCCATTTTCCGGTAGCACCCGCCATCGGAAAACGAATCGGGAGTCACGTTTAAAATCCCCATAACAAGGGTCTTGCCTGGTCGAATGGAAAGTTTTTTCCCATCCGGCCAGCTATATTCACGACAGGGCAGAGACAAACTCCGCCCACAGCCATTGTCAAGGCTGTTGCGGTCTTGTAGATTCATGCCATCCTCCTAATAAGTATATTTTACCAGAAATATAGTGTTATATGCTGTTTCCATTGTTAGTGCTTCACCAACTCTGAAACTACAATTTCTTTACGGGCCTTTTTCTGTAAAACTTCGTTGTCGTCGGCTTACCTATGTTCGATAGGCGTGTTTCCTCCACCTTGCCTTACGAAAAAATTCCCGCAAATTTAATTTGCAGTTTCAAAGTTGGCGGAACACTAGACAACCATCGTATTAAAAGGTAATTCGTCATTGGCGGTGGTTCTCCTTCGTTTATCCGACAGTTTCTTACCTATCGGCGGCACCGTAACAACAGTTGGCTGATATGGAGAATATTATTGTAGCTTATACCACTTTAAGCATAAAACTCCTGCCAAATTAACAACATATAGCAGGAGTTTCCTCATATAAAGGTAAAATTTATATTTTAGAGAAACATAATCTAAGTCTTCTTTGTTTGCATTCCATAGAGAAAGGGTCCATATTATGAAAAAACTTTTTTGTTTATTCTCCATCTTTCTACTCATCAGCCTGGTTCATCCGGCTGCCGCCGCCGATCAGCAGCAAACCATTGACGCGTCCTTCAAAGTTGCCATAAAAAAGCACTTGGACAGCTATAAACTGGACCCAAGAGCAACGGTCTACAGTGTTGGCTTTGGTGAATCGAGCTGGCGAAAAAGCCAATGCGCCGTAACCGGTAGGTATTTTTACAACATTAAGCCCACCGGCCTTGTCAACCGGCCATATACAGCCCAGCTAACCTACAGGCTGTATATGCAGGTAAGCGATATCTACTCAAGCCGCGACGCAGCGGAAATGACGAACAAATTCCCCAAGTATACCGCTCCCGATACCTATCGAATCACCTTTCAGTACCAGGACGGAAACTGGATTCCCGAAAAGTACGAAACACAATTTGAAATGCTGCCCGGTTTACCGCCCCTCTGGTTGACCTTGGAAAATACAAATTCAGACCAGTACCGGCAAGTAGCCGTTAAGCCTTAGCATTCCTGTTGCAGCCACTAGTGGTCCATAAACTTTGAAATTACATTTTCAAGGTAAACATGGGCCACTAATTTTTCTTTGCTCCGGCCTTTTGAAGAAACTTCTCGACATTAATAATATACCGCTCATGGCTTCCTTCGCCAATTTGTTCTTTATCATCAAATGCCTTGACCGCAAAGGTCAAGCGTTTTCCGTCAATGCCGGTAAGCGTTGCTTCGGCCCGAATCGTCATGCCCACAGGCGTCGCCGCCGTATGTTTTATTTTCAGGTCAATCCCTACCGTGCTCATCCCCTCCGGCAAATGTGCGTCTACGGTATTAACACAGGCTCCCTCCATCAGTCCGACCATCGCCGGGGTCGCGTAAACCGCTACGCTGCCGCTGCCATATTGGATTGCCGTGTTATGGTTTGTTACTGTCTCACTCTTTTCACCGATCATACCAACTATCAAATTTATCTCCATAGTTACCACTCCTTAGTCAATCAATCCTCTGGGTATTATTTTTTCCAAACTGTATGGCTTCGACCACTGCTGTCCGACGATAATTTTGTTCTCCGCCAGACCAGCAGTGTTCCATCAACGTTGAAAATACAATTCTTTCATACGTCCTTTCCCGCCAGGCTGGTTGACGCCGGCTTACCGTTCAATAGGCGCGCCCCCGCTGCCTGCCTTGCGAAAAAAACCCAGCAAATTTAATTTATATTTTCAAAGTTGACAGACCACTAGAATATCTCCTTTTTAGCGATTCTACAAAATTGAAAATTTATCCTTTATTTAAAGAATTAGCAATAGCCTAGTTATCTTAGCTTAAATATAGAAGCTCCAAAGTCTTGATCAGACTTTCCCGTAACAAGCGGGAATTTCATCTTTCTGCGAGCCAGCTGATCCTTTCTGTCAAAAGTATACCTGCTTTCCCCGAATCCAGAAGGTATACCAATACCCCGCCAGCCATTATTTAAGGCTATTGTCTGACTACCTATCAGTACCCGGCTATTTAAACGTGATGTGGCAATTCAAGTCCAATTATGCTCGCCCAACCATCTTGTGACTTCTGGCTGCCTAGTATCTTAACCGTTTCTCCGCATAACATTTGTCCATCTTAGGAAATGCTAAAGCTTGGAGGTGAACTTATGTGCGTAGGGTACGTAAATATCAAGACACTCTTGCCAGTGGTGCGTTTAGTGGAATAATTGCAACTGCCATCACAACCTTATTAAGTTGGCTACTTTTACAATCCGGAGTTTCTTTTACTTCCCTTTGGATTTTTGCAGGAGCACTTGTATTGAATGACTCTGCTTTACACACCCCTTGGGGAATTTCGATTGGAATGATAACCCATTTAATGTTGGGAGGAATTTTCGGAGTCATAACAGCATTTACTTTACGTCTAACAGGCAAAGACTATTATTTAATTAAGGGGCTCGGAGTCGCAACATGTTTTTTTATCGGTGCCAGAGGCATTATACAAGTATTAACGAATATAGCCCCCTGGATGCGTGATGAAATCCTATCAACCATAATAACCTTGATCAACTTGCTTTTAACCGGCATAATCAGCTCTTATCTTATCGCAAAACGCACAAAATAAAAACCCTGCCAACATCAGCCAGCAGGGTACCACCTGCATAGTTTCTTCAATATCGAACCGAGCACTACACTTACAAGGCAAGTCTTGCATATCTACCGAGTATTTCAATTTGACCACTTTAATTCTCCTAAAGTGTGGCAGTTGCAAATTTCTACATATTCAACCTTATTATAAAGACTATTCTGGTGAAACAAAAAACTCCTGCTAAATTTCGTCTTAATTTGGCAGGAGTTTCCTTGTTTAGGAGCAAAATAGTTTATATTCAAAGAAATTTCCAATGGTTAAGCAACAATTAAAGGAAATTAGGAGACAATTATGGAACAAATCAACCAAACATTTCAGCCGAACTCTAACAAACATATTCAAGAATATAAGTAAAATGAGTTTTACCTCCACTGAATAATGACAATAGGGAGTGATTCTGTGAATGAAGTATTATTCCACTTAAAAGGATCAGTTTCTTTAAAAGATGCAATTAATTTTACTTATGAGACAACAGCAAGAATGTACTTACTCGTAAGCCTTCTCATGCTAATCATTATTTCATCCGTGCTAAAGCAAGAAAGCATCTGGCTATTTTCAAGCCTTGCCATAGCCTTAGCCTGCGGCTATTATTGGGGAATGAAGCACATTGCTAAAAAGAATTATCTATCAAATCAATTAATGCAACAAGAAACGACTTATGAGTTTTTAAAATCAGGTATCCAAGTTAGCTTTGAGAGCGGCTCCAGTATGATCCCCTGGGATAAAGTGTATAAAATAACGATTTCAAGAAACTGCTTTGCTATTTTCTTAAGCCGAAAACAAGCGCTTCTTTTACCTAAGTATTGGTTCACTTCGAAAAGCAGCAAAGATTTCGAAGATCTTTTATATTCTCTAATCCCTAAAAATAAAATTAAAAGAAGTATATTGTTTTAGTATTTCTATTGGACCTTTCTTCTCTAAACTCCGATATCGTTTCACAATAACATCACAATGTATAACAATACCCAAATCGTCTGCTCCTCACTATCAATCACCTTCTTTGATTCGGCACATCTTACTTCTACCGATCTACTATACAGACTGAAAGGAGATATTTTGTGAAAAATCCTATTGTCCTCATATTTGCCGGTATCTTGGGAGCCATTGTAGTCTTCACAGGAGTGTTTGTAATGGTATTGTCAGGTGATCCATCTAAAACTAATGTGAATTTTATCCAAAGTACAGCCGGCGATTTACTTTTCTGGAAATATTAAAATAAGCTCGGTAGCCGAAACAATCGGAACAAACAAAAAATCCCTCCACCCTGGCGTCAAACCAGAATGGAGGGATTTAGCTTGGTAAATAATTTAAGTCATCGCCGGATTTCAACTCCATGTTATCACCAACCTCCCGTTTTTCTTCTTTTACTTATTGAGGCTTATCTAGGAATAACTAATTCAAAACCACCTGTAAAATATCATTTAAATCCAATAAGTTTTGGCCACAAGATTAATCCTAAACAAAAACCTAAGAAGAAAGTAAATACAGGTACATATTCCGTCATATTACTCACTCCCTCAACGTTATCTTCACTTTGATAATACCATGGCTTTACATCAAAAAGGCGTCAAAAAACACATTATATATGTCAATAAAAAATAAAAAGCCCTGCCGGAGCAGGTGGCAAGGCTAGATTTATGAACTTCCATCGTGCGGAGTCATCTATTCTTTATTACTCTGCCGGCAGCAGAATCACTTTAAAGCTGACGCTCTTATCAAAAGCCAGATATTCATTAACTTTGTTATAAATGACACGCTCCTTTAATATTTAATGTTGCCGTCAAACAAATTTCCGTTGATATCCAGACTGTCGGTATATTGCCACATGAACCCTTGTAAATCATCAGCACTTCCCCACTGAGCATTCCATACGGCACATCCTAAGCCTCGCCAATCGACGTAATTGCATAACCAGAAGTAGGATGCATATACACCACAATCCAGGCCGATATTTTCCAGGAATGCCTTGCATATTGCTGTGATCTCAGTTGGGTCAAAGGCGAATCCATTTCGCTGTTTATAGCCGTCCGCATCCTCCATATCAAAAAACACTGGAAGTTCCAGCAATTGCCCCGTGCTGTCGATCACGCTCCGGCAGTTAGTCGCCTCCTGGATGGCATCATCTTCGTTCAGCGCATAGGAGTAGTGGTAGGCACCAACCTGTAAACCGGCTGCTTTCGCTCCCGCTACATTCTGTGCAAACATACTGTCCTCAGAGTTCTTACCATAAGAGCTGCGTAGCATAGCAAACTCAATGCCGGCATCTTTCACTGCTTGCCAATCTACCATTCCATTGTGCACGCTTACATCAATACCTCGAATCATTTTTCCCACCTCTCTTTTTATTATATTAATTTGTTTTTTCCCAAAAGGTGAATTAAATTGACTGCCCAGACTGCTTTAACCAGGAGCTACGGCACCAGCCAGCACATAACTACAGTTATACCCGACCAGCAAAAGTCAAAGTCAAATATTTCGTACCATAGAGAACATTCGGCCAATAGTTCACAGTATTCTGACTTGCTGATGGTCTTTAATATCCATCTAGTGCGAAAGGGATAGCAGTTGCTATCCCTTTTGTTTATCAGTCAAACTTCTGATCCCCCTTTATCATGGCATGACCGTTGAAAAATTCGCTACAATAAGCGGCTTCAATAGCAGAATCATTCGTAAATGTGAAAGTAGCAGAATCCATTCCAGTAAGAATTCCATATCTAAAATAGATCCCTTTTTAGCGATTCTACAGCAGTAATATTAATCCTCTGCTAACGGAGAAAGTAGATATTTTATTTAACTTAGGTATTATCTTTCCTCATACAGGTTATTAACCTTATAAGAGTAAAAAATAAGCCTCACAACGTTGGAAGATTTTGGAATCAAAAAGTATAATTTGTGGCAAATATGACAATTATCGGGAGGCCACAGATGAATCTATCAAAACGTATTCTATATTTTTGCAACACTTTCAGAATTACCGTGAACAATCTTGCGGATCGTTCCGGCCTAACTCAGTCTACCCTTCAAAACATCATTTCAGGAAATAGTTCAACAGCCCAGGTTAATACTATCGAAAAAATATGCGAGGGTCTTGGAATTACTCTTGAGGACTTCTTTAGAGAAAATAACGATCTCCCTGCGCCGGCGCTTCAAGAGCTTACTCTATTTAAAAAATATCTTGAATGGAAATATAGCAGCAAAAGCTCTTTGGCGTCTGATACTTTTAAAAAAAGCATGTTGAGCTTATATGAACTTAAAGAAATGATTGAAGAACTACGTAAGAAATTAAATGACCTAGCTAACAGTAAACAGCTTAATGATTCAGAAGTTATAAAAGTCAGCCAGGAACTTGATGCTCTATTGGTAGAGTATTATAAACTGATTCGTAAAAATCAAAATTAACAATCCCCGCCGATTCCAACCAAAAGCGGGAATTTATTCGCTTAAGATATTTCTTGTATACCAGGTGACTATTAGGAAAAGAAAAAGCCCTGGATCCACGTCCAAGGCAAGAAAAAGGGAATGGCTTGTAGGGTTCCGGAAGCTCACGATTTGCTAATTTATACCGTTATCACCGACAGTCCAGAAAAGCAAAATAATGATAATAATGATAATGATCCAACTTCCATTGCCCCAACCTCCGTTGCCGCAAAAACGCATAACGCACCTCCTATGATTACTCAAATAACATTATCCTTTATATCTTATGTCGCCTAACTCGAATTAGTTAAAGAGTCTTTAAATATTTTGCGATAAGTTAACTTATAATGCTATATGACCGTGAGGTGATAACATTCTCAAAAAAGAGCCCGTCTCAATAGAAGAGATAATTTTCACTCGAGAACAGTATTAAGAAAAATATTGCAGGCGCAGACTTAAATATTGCAGATACTGCTAAAAGGCTAACGGAAACCGATAAGCACCCTGTTGACATCCCTTCGTTTCACGGCAGCTTCGACAAGGCACTATTCCCTTGGGGGAGGGTTCTGCGAATTGCCAATGTTTTAGACTATGAGATTATATGGCAAAAGAAATAAGCCGAAGTCCCCAGGCAAAAAACAAAAACTCCCTCCACCTTAGTAATCAACCAAAATGGAGGAAGTTAACGTTACTCTGCCGGCAGCGGAATCACTCTAGCCTAGTATTTTTAAACTACTGAACTTACCTCTTTCATTTTTTATCCGTATACATAAACGTAGTTTTATATAGGTACAAAGAAAAAAGCCCCTACCTTTCAGTAGGGGCACCTAGACGCTTTCATGGAGACGGAGTTATAGATACCAATTTCGTGTCCTTATTGATTCTGGTAATTTACTGCCAGTTGAAAATGATGTTCCTAACTTTGAATTCTTAATGCAAACTATTCTAATATACAGTACTTTTATCTACATGATATAAATATAGAAAAGGTGGCACACAACTTGTTTGCTAGAGAAATTCTTCTTTTACCAAGTATTGTTTTTCTTTAACTCGTTCTAGCTGCAACATATCCGATTACGGCCCAATGCCTTCGCTTTATACAAAGCATTATCGGCTCTAGCCAGACTCTCCTCAAATGTCCTATCGTTGTCGAGGACCTCGCTGATACCAAAGCTGGCGGTAACCGTTAGTGTACTTACATTCTCCAATAAATACTGGTATGTTTCTATGGCCTGCCGCAACCTTTCAGCAATTTCAGCTGCTTCTCTTAGCGATATTTCCGGAAATACGATAGCAAATTCTTCTCCTCCGTATCGCCCAAAGATTTCTCTCCCCCTTAACTCATTGGTTACTACTTTGGCAGTCCCTTGTAAAACCCGATCACCAATATTGTGCCCATACTTGTCATTCACTTGTTTAAAATGGTCAAGATCAAAAATTATGACACTCATATGAGTTTTATAAAGCAAACAATGTTCAAATTCCTTATTACCCAGATCCATAATATAGCGACGATTCCAAATTCCTGTTAAATAATCTACCGTTGCTAACTGTCTCAGTGTTTCTTCCATATTTTTGCGGTCAGTAACATCATTAATCGTGATCATCAGGGCTTCACTACCAAACCAAATAACCTTTACGACAAAAAGCAGTATCCAACATACCTTGCCGTTAACATCGTAAAATTGCATTTCTTTATCCATCGCACATCCGTTTTTCTCTATTTCGTCCAAGGTTGCCATCCACTCATCCCGATTTTGGTGATAATCGGCAAAAGTACTTCCGATCAATTCCTCCTGTGACACCTTAAAAAGTGCTGCTGCTCTTAGATTTCCATACAAAATAGTCCCATTCATCTCTCTTCTAGTAACAAGCATTGGAAAAGGTGCGATCTCTACCATTGAACGAAACTGCTCCTCGCTTCGCTGCAAATCGCTTTCTTGCCGTCGATTGTGCAACACGATTGCGTATACTTCCCCCAAACGGGTTATTTCCTTAAGATCATCTACCGTATAATCACGTACTGAATTGGCAAGTGCAATCTGTCCTAAGATTTCATCTCCAAACATTATAGGTACCGACAGGAAATTTTTCAGCGGTACATGACCGGATGGCAAACCTACTGATGCCGCATGAGATGAAGGATTGTTAGTAAAAAAACTCTCCCGGACGTTAAGAGAATATCCCCATAGGCTGCTATAAAGTTTATGGGGCCCTTCAGGCAAAGAATATAAGGCAGCATTAATGGTACAGCCTTCATCCCGCATCTTAGTCAGTGTATTACTGATATGGGCACCGGTCTTTTCATCAATCGAAGAAACAAAACCATGCTGACTTTCCGTCAGCCACCGTGCTTTATCTAAAACACTCTGATACATCTCGTCAAAAGAAACCGTTGAAGCAATGATAGCTGACAACAGCTCAGCAATGACGACATGCAGCCTACTCGCCCGCTCCGATCTATCATCTGGCCTGGTTGTGACCTTCATTCTAAATCCTCCTCCGTCGGTGGATACACAAATACTAGCGTAATTTTATTGGTCCAAATAATGTGTATTAATCCATAATATTTAACAAAAACGTTATTCAACAGTCACTCATAAAACCCTTTCATAAACAAACGAAAATAACCTTTTATACCGTTACCTAATAATACGACTAGTACTGAATTCGAACAAAGAAGTTCCTGCTAAATTATGTAAAAATTTAGCAGGAACTTCTTTGTTCAGAGGAAGAAAGTATAAGGCTTAATCATTTTCCTACAATCATTGAACCATACGCGATCTCCTGTATTAGGAGCTTTATTTAGTCTAATACATCAATATAAACGAAATTTGTATTTCCCATTAAATCTTTTCTCATTGCCAAAACGATATTTCCAATAGCTTGTTTGCCCGTATCTCTATCTGGATAATTCCCTCTGGAATTTATAATCAATTCCACCATTTTGATTTATCGCAATAACAACTTCATCTGAACAGTCCAACCATATATTGCTCTTCAATTAACTTGTTCTTCTTTCATAGTTTACAAGTATACCTCTAATGATTAGGATTAATCGTTTTTCTTTTGAGCTGCAGGCGACAAAGGATGAAATAGGCGTATAATCCATAGAAATATAATAGCTCCTATAGTACTTGCTATAATTGCACCGGTCATACTATTGGGATAAAATCCCATAAGGCGAAATAAAAATCCGCCAATATATGCGCCTATAATACCTGTTACGAGATCACCCCATAGTCCAAATCCACCGCCACGTGAAATTTTTCCAGCTAACCATCCAGATATTATACCAACAACTAAAAGCCAAATCATTATCCTCACCTCCTGTTGTTAGTATTCTCAAAAAAATATATACTAAACAAGAAGATGTAAACTATTCCCAATTGAAAAAATTTCCCTATTTTTACCATAATATCAAAATCTTATTCAGCGACCAATTAGTTCTCAAATAATAAATAGTTCTAGTCTATTGGCATAAAACTTTGTACTTGTTTCAAAGCTGACTAATAAAACTTACAAATTCCTTCAGCAATTGCTCTAGCTAACTTTTGTTGATAATCGGGTGCTAACAGCAACTGCCGTTCTTCTGTATTTGTAATATAACCTAATTCAATTAATACAGCAGGAATTTTGTTACGCCGAAGCACGAAATAGTTCGCATTTTGCGCAGAATGGCTTCTCCCTGCTACACTGTACAATTCAGCTTGTATTAGATTTGCCAATATTTTTCCTGTTTCAGATTTATTATAATAAAAGACTTCGGCACCACGCTTCTTATCGTTTCTTACAGCATTGGCGTGAAGGCTAACAAATAGATCTGCATCAGATTCTTCAACCATTTCCACTCTTGCCATTAAATCGCGATGGTATCGCCCTCTAACTTTTTCATTATCACACTCATTGCTGAGTTCCATATCTGTTTGGCGGGACATTATAACTTTAGCACCTTTTTGATTGAGTATATTTTTAAGCTGGAGGGCTACAGCCAAATTGATATCTTTTTCATCTACGCCTGGCCGGGTAGCTCCCGAATCTATCCCCCCATGACCAGCATCTACAACGATAACCTTGTTAGCCAACTTATTTCCATTCTTCTCCTCAAACGCATATGTTGAACTTACCATCAATAATATTAGCAATATATAATAAATCAAATGAGATTTTACGATACAAAACATCTTCATCGAGTTCACCCCACGTGGATAAATATATGCGAATAAGAGCATTTATAACACCAGATCTCCAGCCGACAAATCCGCATAAATTTAATTTTATAGTCAATTATAACTATTGCACGTAAAAATCTTATAAACGGAGGCCTGACGTATGACAGTAAAAAAGGATTTAGAAAAGGCATTGGCCGCTGCTGAGTCGGCAAAAGGAACTTATGCAACTTTCGCGGCATCAACCGATGAGCAAAACGCACAGCAAATGTTCCAACAAATGTCACAGGACATGGATCGTCACATCGCTAATATAAATAGTCGCATTAGTTCCACGGCTGAAAGTCAATTAAATAATTAAGCATCAGGTAATAGATACTCAAATTATAATTCGAGTATCTATGTTCCAATTGGAAATAATCCCTCCATTCTGGCGATCAACCAAAATGGAGGGATTATCTTTACTCTGCCGGCAGAGGTATTACCTTAAAGCTAATGATCTTTTCAAAGGCCAAATATTCCTTGCTGCCATCAATACTATCATCGAAGGTATAACAAGTATTTCCCGTACCAACCGCCCGATCATACCAACTAATAAAATTATCTACAACTGTCTGGGTAACTTTATACTGACGTTCGCTAGAATCGTTCATTGTAATTCGCAGTAAAGCATTAATAGGCGCTACTGGCATAGCAGATGCTTCATTAGAATTCGCGCTCTCGCTGGTGCCACCTAGTGCCGTTACAACATAATAATACGTCGTGCCATTGGTTACCGTGGTATCCATATAGTTGTTCGTGGCTACGTTGCTGGCAATTATCGTATACGGATCACCTGCCGTAGTTGAGCGTTTAACATTGTAGCCGGAAGCATTGGTCACTGCAGTCCATGAAAGCGCCACTTGAGAGTTGCCGGCCGTTGCAGTTAAGTTTAAGGGTGCACTGATAATAGGAGTAGCCGAAGCCTCATTCGAGTTAGCGCTTTCACCACTAGTATTGATAGCAGTCACCACATAATAATACGTCGTGCCGTTTACTACATTAGTATCCATATAGGAGGTACTTGATACGGTGGTTGCAATTGTTTCATAAGGGCCGCCTGCCGTGATAGACCGTTTTAAGTTATAGCCGGTTGCGCCGTTGACTGTATCCCAATTGAGGGTTACTTGCGCATCGCCTGTGGTAACGATTAGATTTATTGGTGCATTAGGGGCTACAACAGTTCCCGGAGGTATAAAGTTTGATGTCCATCGGGCTGTATTAGAGATTCTAAGCTCATCTATATACCCATGAAAAGCTGATCCTGCATTCAATTTACCGGTAGATGTATTATAGTTACCGATATACCCGTATGGTTTAGGAACATCAATACTGGCATTTGATGTTTGTGTAGCTACCAATTTTCCGTCTAAAAACAAATAAAAACTTTGTTGGCTTCTAACTACAGCAATATGATGCCATACATTGACTGTAATTAGCGTTGGGTAAGTTAAATGTATGTTTCTAACCCCCGAACTATCATAGTTATCTAGGCAAATGCCAAACGGGCCAACCGAATCTTGTTCTGTCCTATTCACAGCCAAGGCCCATCCACTATGCCCAGTATAACCATCAGCGGAAAATGTATAGTTACCAATTACAGGCATTCCGTATTGCGTTGATGACTGTGTAATATAAATAAAGCATTCAATGGTAAAATCACCAGTGCCTAATGCAAAATTCTTATTAGAATCCGCAAAACTTAGTACTCCATTATTAAAAAACAAACTACTGGTTCCAACCTGTTTGGGGTCGCTACTCACGCTTACATTCCCGTTTGATGTCCATATTTTCCCTGTCTCATCTTTAATCCCATCATCAAAATGAAGCAAAGATACCGTATACTGATCCACTTCATAAGCCATTTCACATTCCTTCATTTATTTTTATTTGAAAGCCAACATAACTAAGGAACTCTTATGTTTCACCGTGTATTTCCTGTATGTCGGCTCTCATGAGTATACATTCATTAGCTAGTTATTTTTAAACTACTGTCTTTACCTTTCATTCTTTATCCGTATATGAAATCATAATTTTGTATAAGCAAAATCCCTCCACCCTAGCATCAATCAGAATAGAGGGATTAATTTTACTCTGCCGGTAGCGGAATCACTTCAAAGCTGATGATCTTCTCGTAGAATAAATACTCCTTACTCCCCTGCGTACTCTTATCAAACACGTAGCACGAGTTGCTAGTTCCGATTGCACCAAGTAATAAAATCATCTGCAACTGTCTGAGTAACTTTATACTCACGTTCGCTGGAATCATTCATTGTGATGCAGAGCAGGACATTACCATCGCTTGTAGCATCCGGATTATAGGGTTTTAATTCACCGTTTTCATCTATATCATCACGCTCCTGCCGTTCTTGGTCAGTTAGCATAATTACTAGGCATAGAAAAAGGAGCAGAGATTGCTCTCCACTCCCTCAAATGTGGAACTTCATCCATGTACCACCGCTGTAGGATATATGGTAGAAGGCTAGGCACACCAGAAGAACCATTTCCTAGAGACGATTCTATTTTGCTCTTATGAGGTAATAGACTGATTTGTTGATGGGACGATTTTCCACTGCCGTTGGAACTGCAAGAGAGGCATCAAAGCTAAAGCCTGTCATATGAGAAAATATACCACTACTTTCCGCAGTAGAGTAAGTATTCGAATATATACCCTGAAATGGACCTGTAATAACCTTTCCAGTATCTATTTCTCCGAATGCTTGCCTATCTGCCGCCGAAGAAGAAGCATCAATTTTACCCACTATATTTCGAATAGCATCACCCTGGGCTACGCCCAAAGCGGCAGAATTTCCTCCTACTCCTCGAAGAAAATATCCTCTATAATCTGGGACATAGCTACCGACAACAGCAGCCAATTCCGGATAACCTTCCGTAGATTGTCCATTACATTCTAACCATTTTCTTGCATCATCACCACCAGGTAATGTCGAAGATGGCCATGCAATAATAGTTCCTACAGGCACACCAGAACAAGGAATATTAATATCCTTCGTACCATCAAAGGCTACACCGTTGATATTGCGCGCAGTTTCCAACTTAGTAGCGGTTGCAGAATTTCCAGTACATTGAGCAGCGGTGTCTGCACTAAGTACATCTACGCTAATAGCCACATCAGCAGAACCATCAAAAATTGCACTACCTGTAGCGTCCCCCTGTAATGCAATGGTTCTTGGGGTAGATAATTTGGCAGCAGAATCAGCGATTACAGCTGTTGCAGCATCAACTATCTTGTCCTCTTTAAGAGCTCTGAAGTTCTCCCTGATATCCGCCGTTGATACAGTTACATTAACATCCGCTGGTAAACTTGAATTATACGACATGTAAATTCCCCCCCTATAATAATATAAATATTTATTTGGAAACCCGACATAGCCAAGGACCTCTTTTTTCAAATATGTGTTTCCTGTATGTCGGCTTTCACTAAGGTACATTCAACAGCCAATAAATTTTAAACCATCAATTTACCTTTCATTCTTTATTTGTACATGAAGTCGTCATTTCGTATAAGGTATAAAAAATCCCTCCACCCTGACAAATGACCAGAATGGAGGGATTAACTTTTACTCTGCCGACAGCGGTATTACCTTAAAGCTAATGATCTTTTCAAAGGACAAGTATTCCTTGCTGCTATCGACAATATCATTTACTGAGTAACATGAAATACCTGTACCAATAGTACGAATGTACCAATTAACAAATCCATCAATTTCCGTCTTATCCAGCCTGTACTCCCGCTCACTGGAATCAATCATAGTGACACGCAATAAGGCTTTACCGGAAGAAGGAGGGTTTTCTACTGCCTGCGGGGTAGCTGAAGCCTCATTAGAATTAACACTTTCCCCATTTGCATTTACAGTAGTAACCACGTAATAGTATGTCGTGCCATTTACCACGTTGATATCTACATACGAGGTACCAGACACATTAGTTACAATCGTTTCATAGGGGCCACCTGCTGTAAGGGAGCGTTTCACATTGTAGCCGGTTGCGCCGGTGACTACATCCCAGTTAAGGGTTACTTGGCTATCACCGGGGGTGGCGGTTAGATTGGTTGGTACATTGGGCAAGACGACAGTTCCCGGAGGTGTGAAATCCGCTGTCCAGCGAGCTATATTAGAAATACGAAACTCATCAATATAACCATTAAAGTAATACTGATTTCGAATATCTTGTTTTCCTAACACATATACTCCGTCAGAATTGAACTGCATCGTTGCATCAATAGTCGCACTGGCTACTAGTTTCCCTTCAACAAATGCTAAAAGATTTGTTCCATTTCTAACAAACGCAATATGCTGCATTACATTTTGAGTAATAGGAAATTTCAATAAGACTATTGTTTTTTGTATTGCATTTGTATATTCTAAACTCATGTGAGTACTATCTGGGCAGTCTATCATAAAGGTGTAGAGAGTAGATGTCCAATAAGGAGAACTTTTACCTCCAGAACAAAATAGTCCATTGAAGTAACTATTAGTTATAGGATACACCCAGAAATCAATAGTCCAGTCATGAGTTCCAAAACTTGTTAAAGACGGTGTAGTTAGATATTGCCCTGAGCCATTTAAATATAATGAACTGTTTCCAAATTCACTCTGCAAGTTGCTAGTTGCAGCACCTCCATACGCGGTCCATGTATTTCCGCATGCATCTTTAATTCCATCATCAAAATGAAGCAAGGAAACTGTATTTTGATCCACTTCATAAGCCATTTCACATTCCTCCAATTAATTTTTTTGAAAGCCAACATAGCCAAGGAACTATTATGTTTCACTGTGTGTTTCCTGTACGTCGGCTCTCACTGGTGTACATTCAGTAGCAAAGGATCTTTAAACCACTGAAATTACCTTTCATTATTTATCCGTACATAAAATCATAGTTTTATATAAGCAAAATCCCTCCATCTTGGTGACAACCAGAATGGAGGGATTACGCATCATTCCTCTGATAGCGGCATTACTTTAAAGCTAATAATCTTTTCATACAGCAAATACTCTTTGCTACCATCAATAATATTGTCGAATGTATAGCAATTGTTATCAATATTAGTAGTTTGGTTAATCCACTGAATGAATTTATTAATCTTACTAATAGGAAGCTTATACTCCCGCTCGCTAGAATCAAGCAACGTAATCAGGAGTAGCCCCTGGCCTTCTTCTACCGGTGCTGCCTGCGGCGTAGCTGATGCCTCATTAGAGTTAGCACTTTCTCCGTCTGCATTTATGGTGGTAACCACGTAATAGTAGGTCGTGCCATTTACCACGTTAGTATCTACATACGAGGCACCTGATACGCTAGTCGCAATCGTTTCATAGGGGCCGCCGGCTGTGGTTGAACGCTTCACGTTGTAGCCAGTCGCGCCGGTGACTGCAGCCCAGTTGAGGGTTACTTGGGAATCGCCGGGGGTAGCGGTTAATTGAGTGGGTGCATTAGGTGCTACAACAGTTCCCGGCGGTGTAAAATCCTCTGTCCAGCGAGCTATATTAGAAATACGAAATTCATCTAAATATCCTCTCATAGCACCCGTGCTATTTCTTGGATTTCCGTCTCCACCAACATATAAAGGAAATTTTGAAATAACACTGCTTAAATCACCTGAGCCGACACTTTTCCCATTAACAAATATAGTCCCAATACCATTGTTACGTACACAAGCAATGTGAACCCATTGATTTTTAATAATTACATTAGCAGATGAAGTAATACTTTTATTAGGAACATTAAAAATTATAGAATCATTGGAATTAAAAAAGATAGCTATTGGTTCTGTCCCTGGAGCAGATCTAGAATCGAAAAATGTTATAACATTGCCATATGATGGGTTGTAATTACCTCCTAGTAAATATAACCAAAAATCAATTGTAAAATCACCCGTATTAAATGCAACATCATCAGTAGCATCAGCAAAAATCCCGCCAACTGCACTAAAATAGGCACTCGCATTACCCACTTTTGCTTGAGTACCAGTAATGGCCACCCCGTTATTTTTTATACTCCATACTTTCCCTGTCTCATCCTTAATCCCATCCTCAAAATGAAGCAAAGACACCGTATATTGATCCACTTCATAAGCCATTTCACATTCCTCCAATTAATTAATCTGAAAACCTCCATAGCCAAGGAACTCTTATGTTCGCTGTGTATTTCTTGTACGTCGGCTCTCACCAAGGTACATTCAATAGCCAATAAATTTTAAACCATCAAATTACCTTTCATTCTTTATCCGTACATGAAGCCGTAGCTTTATATAAGGTATAAACAAATCCCTCCACTCTGGCGATCAACCAGAATGAAGAGATTAAGTTTACTCTGTCGGCAGCGGCATTACCTTACTAAGCCCAAGACAAATTAATTAAGCTAATTTCATTATATATGCTAGTGCATAGTATGGAGGCCGATTTTCATGGGATTGGTCACTACCCGTATTGTAAATTCCATCAGTCCACGTATAACTACCACCTGATGAGGGAACTATATCGCCGCCGCTGCCCTTAAAGCTAACACCTCCGTAACCATGAATACTGTGGTTATGAGATGGCATTTCGTCTATCGTGAGTTTATGTGTATCTTCTCCACCAATTGATCCTGGGCTATAATATCCACTGCCAGGTCCATTAACTCCGGCTGTATGGATTCCTCCCTCCTGGCCTGCTCCAACTACAAACCGATTCCGTAGATCAGGGGTTCCATTTGAACCATCACAAAGATTCCAATTTACCGGTATAGTTGATATACTTCCAAACCACATGACAATACTACCAATCGGCAGAGATGCCGTTGAACTTTCTGTAATAATTTCTTCTACAGTTTTACCGCCTACTGTGTCAGAGTTTCCTCCGTCAGCTTTTGCTGTAATGGTAATGTCCGCACTTCCATCAAATAGCACATCGTTAATGGTATGTGCGGTTTCTAATCTAGCTGCAGCATCTGCACTAATCACATCCACCGAAATAGAAATGTCTACCGCTCCGTCAAACGAAGCACTTCCCGTAGCATCCCCGTTTAAAGTAATCAGCCGCGCTGTCTCAAACTTTGTTGCGGTAATTGCACTTGCAGCAGCAACAATTTGATCCTCCTTTAGTGCTCTGAAGTTTTCCCTAATTTCTGCCGGTGCAGTAGTATCTGCTGGCAAGTTTGAATTAAAAGCCATTTTACATTCCCTCCAAATTAATTAATTTGAGAACCGCCATAGCCAAGGAACTCTTCGGTCTCACTATGTGTTTCCTGTACGTCGGCTCTCACTAAGGTACATTCAGCAACCAAGAATTTTTAAACTACTGAAATTACTTCTCTTATTTTTTATCCGTACATAAAACCATGATTATATATAGGCCTAAAAAAGCCTGACAGACGAATCACCAGATAAAAAATAGAAAAAATTCCACTCTGGCGATAACCAAAATGAATAGCTAACACACCCAAACAAAAATACCCTACTCGATTTGAGTAGGGTACCAATAGAATATGTATGTAATATTTATATCATAGAACAAGCTTGTCCTATGAACTCGCACAATCCTATCTATCGAAAATACTATCTGCAAAATCATGGGCTATTCGTCTCATGGCTTCATCGTGACGTTCATTTTCAATACGCTGACGTTCACGCCATTCCCTACGGCTCTCGTGATCCCGCCGTCTCATTTCACGCTCATGACGTTCATTTTCAATCCATTCACGTTCATGTCTTTCTCGTTCCATACGTTCATGACGCTCTCTTTCCATATGGTCCCTGTCATGTCCATCATACAGCTGAACCGGTGGATAGTAGTCATGTAACGGAGAAGCTTCCATAACTGATACTCCAAACCCTATCTGCATTATACCAACCATAGTGAAAATTACCATCTTTTTTGCCATGCTTTTCATTGTGTTTTCCCCCTGAGCTTTAATGTCTTAATTATAATGGTTAAATGTTACAATCTTGTTACAAAGAAAACACAAATCTATAAAACAAATCATCTCCATCTATACTTTAAACTTCATATTCGTAAAAGAAAAACGCCCCTACCCCGGCTATTAACCGAGATAGGGGCAACCCTAAGGAGATATGATACCCTGCCTGGCAGGGTTATTTTTTCGCCATAAAATAAACTGCAGCTAAGAATCCTATATCCCGTTGAAGTTTCAGACTTCTATATTCCTGTTTTACCTCTTTCTCGTACTTGTCCAAGGATTCGTTGGCCTTCTGCAATGAGCTCTGAGCTGCTTCTAACTGGAGACACTAAGGGACGTCAGACTGTGCGAAAACAATTAAAGATTAACCTCATAAAACTAGCCCTAAACCATGAGCATCAAGGCTACTATGATATAATAAAAATCATAGAAACATTCGGCTTTGAGGTGAATATATGTCGCGCTTTATAAGCAATAACATGGATAGAAACCAAATCAGTCTGATTCCATCTTCGCTTGAAGAAATGATAAGCCAAGATAACCCAGTCCGTGTGATTGACCTTTTTGCCGATAGCTTGGACTTAAATCAAATGGGTTTTCGCTACGCTACGCCCAAAGCAGTCGGACGTAAACCATACAATCCAGCTGACT